>JADLBA010000097.1 GCA_020848015.1 Crocinitomicaceae bacterium
ATCATATTCCTGAGCTTTGGATCAGTATCATCCATCCAATGCTTTCCTTTCTCCGCGAGAGGGATGCGGTATGTAAAACGGGGTGAAACTTCAAAGCCTTCCCAGACCATCGGCTGCACATCGCGCCAGTCGGGAGGAAAATCAAGTTTATACCATTTATAGGGAGACGACGGGAGGAATTCTGCAATGGCTGATGCTACCTGTTTCCGTGCGCTCAACTCCTGTGAAGGGTTGTGCTTAGAAGATATGAAGAAGAGGCCGATGTTGGGTGCATACGGAGGGGTGATCAGTGTTTTCGCCCATGATTTTCCACCCTCATAAGCGACAAACCCGCCAACACAATTTTCTTTCTCTGAAAAAATTCCAAATCGAATTAACCGCTGGTCATATATCCGCAACCAGGAGGAGGTTGAAAAAGCAACAGCGTTCTTATTCCACCAATCATTGATTGTGGCATCGCCATCGTAAATCCTTTTCACTTTCATTGTCCAAAGGTCGTATAGTTACCTCTCTATCTTCCGGTAAGTTCATTATAAATGCCCACCTGTTTTGTAACGATTGGGTAAGGTAAAAATTCATTTTCAATAAAAAGTTTCAGTGCATTCGCCTTTTGCTTGGCGGCGGGATAATTTTTTCTAATGGAAATAATCGCATTCCTAATAGCAGCACTGTTCCGGGTAGGTATCAAATAACCTCGATCGTCATTGATCACTTCACCAATTCCACCTGCATCAGTGGCAAGTACCGGGAGCGATACCAAGCCGGCCTCCTTCACTACTCCAGGAATTCCCTCATTGTAAGAAGGAAGTACGAGTAAATCTGCAGCGCACATCAACTCCATAATTTTCTCGTGGGGCAATTGCCCTAACCATTCAGCATTTTTTAATGATTGAATTTTTTTTACTAATGAAGACCCCCCACCGGCAAATACGGCGAAAATATCTTTCTCAACTGCAAGATCTTCGAGAGCATCACAGAGTTCATTGATCCCTTTCGAGGCATACAGATACCCTACAAATAGAACGAGGAAGTCATTTTGGTTCCACCCATACTTTCTCCTTGTCTCGGGTCGTGAAAAAACAGTTGTGTCAATGGGCATAACCGGCATATAGACCACTTCCGACTCCTTACGGGCAAGTTCTCTGACAGCATTACTGAGGCTTCTGCTGACACAGATAATTTTATCTGAATCTCTGATCGTGCGCAATAGCCTTTTCATATTAGCGCTGGAATGATGCGGATGCGAATGAATATCCGAACCAATGAAAGTTATGACCGACGGAACCCCGAATTGTTTTGCATAAATATTAGCGACAAAAGATGCAGGATAAGCTCCAAATCCATGAATGATATCAGGCGGTGGAAGTCTAAGTTTCTTAATTGACCCAAGAATTGAATGATGGACAATTCCTGCATTTGCTTCCTTAGGATGGCTCCAATAGCGAGGGCGGAAAATTCTCACCCCATTTCTTTCCTCCTGTTCGGGGCTTTTATTAAAGGCGCGGTACCTTTCAGAAAAAAGGGGTAATAGGCTACCTGTGCGAGGTACTGGGGCAATGACAGTAATTTCCACTCCTGACTTCACTAACGCTTCCGCCAAGATCTGATAGAAAATTCCCGCCTGCTCATTCAGAGCATGGGGGTAATTCGATACGATCCACTGAATCTTTAACATCAATGCTGTTTGTATCCGGAAATTATTTTAATTATGGCTTTCATAATGGTTCTGAGTCTGATTCCTCCTCTTCTTGTAAGAGATGAAACGAGCAACTTGTATAATGCTTCAAAGCCGGCTCCGGAATTTTCACATCCTTTAATCCAGTATTTCCCCAAAACCCTATCCAGTGCTTTCTCATCATATCTTCTGATATTCTTATTAGCATCATAAATTTTCAACAACCATTTTTCCAGTTTATAAATAAAACCCGCTTCACTAATAGCCCTACCTTCGGAAACTAAGAAATGAATTCTAAACTCATCGTCATCGGGTATCAGAGAAATTTTATTTAATTGAGAAAGCAGAATTTTTTTTCTGCTCATTTCCTTTTCGCTTCTCTTTGTCTTTGTCTCCTGCCTTTCGTGCATCCGGTAGATCAGGAGGTACTCGGGAATATTTTCAATATTTGTCAATTCCGCCAGGCGAGTCCATAGTTCGTAATCTTCGGCAGCGGGGAAAGTCACATCGTATAAAATTTTATATTTTTTCAAAACTTCTGCGCGAAAGATAACTGTTGGATGAGCGACCGGAGATTTAAAAATCAATTCTGCTATTATTTCATCGTGGTTCATGGGAAGGCGAACCCATCTATTTCCTCCCTCATCTTTCTGTATAAAAAAGCTCCCAAGTACGCCTGTTTCAGGATGCCTTTCAAGCCAGAGAAATTGCTTTTGAAAACGCTCGGTCATACAGACATCATCGGCATCCATGCGGGCAATGAAATTACCGCGAGCCTCGCCGATACCAATGTTCAGTGTTTCAACCAATCCTTTGTTTTGTTCATTCTTGATATATCTGATACGATTATCTTTAAAAGACGCAACAATTTTTTCACTTCCGTCGGTGGAGCCATCGTTGATAATGATTAGTTCAAAGTCGGGGAATGTTTGAGAGAGTATGCTGTCAATGCATTCACGCAGGTAGGATTCTGCATTGAACACAGGAAGTATAACACTTATTTCAGGGTGGTTATTCATATCCGCTTCCATCGGTCAGGAATAAGATCAGGCGTATTGATGCTATCATCAGCAAACCATTTGGCAGGAGCAATAACATACTGACCGGGATGTTGCGCAAGCCAGGCACCCCACCAGCTAAAACTGCTATTGGCAATAATGTGGTGGCGGCAAAAACTCATCAGCCGGAGGTCATTGTAGCTTTCTTTCCCTTTGTTAAAATCTATATAAGTTGTTTCGCCGGGAAAAGACAAGTGTTGCTTCACCCATTCGGGATCATCAGAAAAGACATAAAAGGCCAACGGCTCACCAATCTTATTCAGCAAAGAAATTACTGCGCGCTTGTAATAATCAGGGCTGCACAGGCCGTGAAAAGAATTGGCGGATTCAAGGTGGACATAATCGCCCCTCCTCACATGGATGCTGACAGGATTCTTTGTTGCAACAATACTGTCAGCGATTATTTTGTTTTGCTCATTAGGAGGTGATGCGAAATTGAAATCTTTGCGGATTATGTCTTCTTTCCCCGTCCAGTATTTTTCTGATTGAAAATACCCTGAGAGAAAGGAGCGGTCAGGAAGATTCAACAGTTCAGGATAGTAGTGCATTTCTTTTTCTATAAAACTCTTCCATCCTAGGAGGCTTGTAAGCGAAGAGGGTAATTTTCGAATGCTAGGGTTTCGAGTCAACGAATATGCAATTCTTTCAGCAAGCCCATTCAATGGTTCGTGTTGAATTTTAAATACGTCCAGCTCGTACTCTCTTTTTGTCCAATTTCCGGAGGTTTCCATCTGCAGGAAAGAAAGATCGAGAAAAACAGATGTATTTCTTTCAACTGCCAGTGTCCTTGCCACTGCATATTGAAACATCTGGTTTCCCAGTCCTCCCATTAGCTTCACAGCAATCATTCTTCTGAAGTAAGATTTAGGTACAAGGCTTCATATTTCATTGCGATGATCTCCCATGTGAAATTTTTTTTCCAACTATCAAACCCGTTCTCTGCGGCTGCCTTTCTTC
>JADLBA010000098.1 GCA_020848015.1 Crocinitomicaceae bacterium
GAACCGTCACTTTTGTAGATAATACCTTGCATTTCTCCGCTTTCAGAACGGATTTTTTGTAAGGATGATGCTGTCCGAGCAACATAAGCACCTTGCTTTGCTTTTTCAATGGTCTGCGGACCTTTTGTCATTCCTTCTTCAACGCCAACCCGCTTACACTCAAACATTGCGTAAGGCTTCTTGTTTTGCTCGTAGATGTGTAATTCAAGTTTTTCGCCAAGGTCTGATTTGATGCTGCAAAGAAGAAATGAATTGTCAGACGTTGCGATTGTGCAAGCGTTACGAAGTATATTATTGCTTAATAGTTGATTGTTTTTTCGTTCAAAACCTGTCAGGTCAAAACCGCTTGCTGTGAGAGCTTTTAAAATTATGTTTGACGTTATTGATTTTTCGGATTTGTCAACTGTAACGAAAGAACTCCGAACAATCGGATGTAATGAATATTCAACATTGTGAGTTATGTCAGGATTACCATATTCAGCAAGTCCACGCTCAATTGAGATTTGATTATTTAGTCCCCAAGTCTTTAAAAGATAATAGGTAATGATTTCCACAAGTGTCCCCAATGCTCTGCCTGATGCCTTTTTAGGGTCTTTGGTGTGGTTAAAAACTTCTTCTGCTAATACTTTTTGCAGTTTATCTATTGATTCATATGCCATGATTTTCTATTGCTCAAATTTACGTTTTTTATCAGTATTGTCCGACAAAATGAAATAATGCTTCCAGTATTGTCCGACAAAATAAAAATAATGCTTCTAATTATCTCTTGAAATGCCTGATACTACGGCATAGCGCTTTTTATTTTGAAAAGCAGGGGGCTATGCCGAACTGAACAGGTTTGGCAATGGAGATTTATTTTTTCGCTGTCTTTGGCAGTTATTTAACAAGCTTGCCATACTGATGTAATTGAATAAATGCAACCTCAGAACAGTAACAAACACCCCAAAGGCCATTTTAGAGCGGTGCCGGTGGTGAATAGCACTCAATAACAATAGGGCAATTAAAGCACACCATAGCTATATTTCAATAGCATTTGGGTTATCCCCTACAAAGTATTTCAACGGGAAATTTTGCTTTAGCTTTATAAAGAGCAATTCTATCTTTCATCGGTATTTATATAGAAATGCAATGGCAGCATATCGGCCTGATGTTTTGAGGATAGCTTTGAAAAGATTGAAATTTCAATTGTATTATCAGGGAAAAATCTGCACTGTCGGTAATGTGCTGCGAGTATTACATTTGCAATAAAGAAAGAAAATGAAATTTGGTGTTGTCGTTTTTCCGGAAAGCAACTGCGATCAGGATATTCTTTATACCCTGACAGAAATTCTTCATCAGGAGGCCGTCCCGATCTGGCACAAAGAACAGGACTTGCAGGGCTGTGATTTTATTTTTCTTTCAGGGGGAATTTCTGATGATGGCTCCCTCGGCAACGGTGCTATCTCTCGATTATCACCGGTGATGTCCGCGGTAGGAGAACATGCAAAAAAGGGGGGGTATATAATGGGTATCAGCAAAGGATTCCAGGCGCTCTGTGAGGCGGGATTGCTGCCGGGCACTTTGCTGCAGAATGAGAGCGGCAGATTTATTTGCAAAAATATTTTTATTAAGGCTGGGGCGGTTAACACCATTGTTACCTCCGGGCTTGATTCCCAAAAGGCATATAAGATTCCTATCGCACATTCAAAAGGACGGTATTTTGCCTCACCAGATGTTTTGAAGTCTATCGAAGACAATGATCAGGTGATCTTCCGCTATTGCAATGAAAAAGGCGAGTATATGGAATCCGCCAATCCGAATGGATCTTTGGCAAATATTGCCGGAATCATCAGTAAAGAAAAGAATGTGATCGGAATGATGCCTCATCCGGAAAGAGCAGCAGATTTTGAACTGGAAAATTTAGACGGACGAGAACTGTTTGACTCCATCCTCGCGGTGATCAACGCCTGAGTGGCAAGACCTAAGTGCGATGTATAAAGGAGAAGTTTCTCAGCGAAATAATTTGGATTTTCTGCACTTCATTTTTGTCACAGAGTTACGAACTTTGCTCCGCAGCCATTGTTACACCCGAACGGAGCGCTGCATACACGGGTGAGGGTCAATACCAACTGATACGACTTAATGAACCAGTCATACATACCAGGGCCGCTGCTGGCTCAGATTCAGGAGCCGAAAGACCTGAGGAACCTCGTTACCCAGGAGCAGCTTCCGCAAGTCTGCGAGGAACTTAGGCAGTATATCATTGATATTGTTTCCGAAAAAGGAGGACACTTCGGTGCCAGCCTTGGCGTGGTAGAAATGACAGTAGCACTTCACTATGTTTACAATACTCCATACGACCAATTGGTATGGGACGTAGGTCATCAGGCTTATGGACACAAAATATTGACCGGACGGCGGGATCGTTTTTTTACCAATAGAAAATACAATGGAATCAGCGGGTTTCCTAAGAGAGGAGAAAGTGAGTATGATACATTTGGGGTAGGTCATTCCTCCACATCAATTTCTGCTGCACTAGGAATGGCTGTTGCCAGCCGCCTCAAAGGAGAAAATGACCGCCATGTAGCCGCCGTGATTGGCGATGGTGCCATGACGGCGGGCCTCGCTTTTGAGGGCTTGAATCATGGGGGAGCCGAAGACGCAAACCTGCTGGTGATACTCAATGATAACGGCATCAGCATTGACCCAAATGTTGGTGCACTGAAGGAATACCTCACTGATATTACGACCTCCCACACCTACAACAAGGTAAAAGACGATGTGTGGAATTTGCTTGGAAAAATCTCCAAATTCGGCCCCAGTGCCCAGGCAATTGTGCACAAAATATCTGAAACCCTCAAGGGATCGCTGATCAAAGAGAGCAATTTTTTTGAATCTCTTAAATGGCGGTATTTCGGGCCGATTGATGGACATGATGTGGACTATATGGTGCGGGTACTTCGCGACCTGCGCGATATTCCGGGACCAAAGATTCTGCACTGCATTACGAAAAAAGGAAAAGGATATGCGCCGGCAGAAGCCGGGTCGCCCACGAAATGGCATTCCCCGGGAATCTTTAATAAAGAGACCGGAGAAATTGTTAAAGTGATTCCTAAGAGCCCACAACCCCCACTTTACCAGGATGTATTTGGACATACAATTATAGAACTCGCGGAAAAGAACGAGAAAATTGTCGGCATTACACCGGCCATGCCTTCCGGTTGTTCATTGAAGTTTATGATGGAGGCAATGCCCGACAGGGCATTTGATGTTGGGATAGCAGAACAGCACGCGGTCACTTTTTCTGCGGGTATGGCTACGCAAGGTATGGTACCGTTTTGCAATATCTACAGTTCATTTATGCAGCGTGCCTACGACCAAGTGATTCATGATGTGGCAATACAGAACCTCCACGTTGTTTTTTGTCTTGATCGTGGCGGTCTGGTAGGAGCAGACGGAGCCACCCATCACGGGGCTTATGATATCGCCTATATGCGTTGTATCCCAAACATGATCGTATCTTCACCAATGGATGAAGGCGAGTTGCGCAACCTGATGTTTACAGCTCAGCATGAAAACTACGGCCCTTTCAGCATCCGCTATCCACGCGGCAACGGTGTTTTAACCGATTGGAAAACTCCTTTTAGGCTGATCAAACCGGGAACCGGCAGGAAAATGCGCCCCGGATCAGATTTGGCATTGCTTACGATCGGCCCGGTAGGCAACTATGCAGCGACTGCTGCTGAAGAACTTATGCAAAAAGGAATCTCAGTAGCTCATTACGATATGCGGTTTGCAAAACCTATTGATGAGTGGCTGCTGCACGAGGTCTTTGGAAAGTTCAAGCTTGTGATTACCATTGAAGATGGATGTATTCAAGGGGGAATGGGATCCGCAGTCATTGAGTTCATGACTGAAAACGGCTATTCCTCTCAAGTGAAGAGGTTGGGCATTCCCGATAGATATATTGAACAAGGTACTCCGGAAGAGCTGTATGCTGAATGTCATTTCGATGCAAAGGGTCTTGTTGAAACATGCGTTGAAATGCTGGGAGAGAAATCGGATGAAATTTCGAGGAGTGCATGATTTATTACCGAACAAACGTTCGGTTGATTCGTTTTGATTTTTCATGGAAAAAATTGTCAATAAGGTAGCGCAAAGTGGGTTGGTCACCCTTGATCTCGAAACCCTCTATCCTAAGGGTGAACGATCAGGCATTGATATAGCCGGCCAGTTATGGCAGGGAATGGCATTGCGTGAAAAAGATTTTCGTGAATGGATGAAAACCAACGATTGGGAAAAGTACCGGGATCATTATGTCGCCATTCACTGCAGTGCAGAGGCGATAATACCGCAGTGGTCATTCATGCTGCTGGCCAGCACCCTGCAGAACATTGCAAGGAGGGTGGTTTATGGAGATTTGAAAAAACTTGAAGAGGTGCTGTTTTTCGATATACTCAGCAAGATGGATGTTGAAATCTACAGGGAGCAGCGGGTCATAGTAAAGGGATGCGGCCAATTGCCGATACCGGATTCAGCCTATGTGGAACTGATCAGCAGGCTGCAGCCGGTGGCAAGGTCTATAATGTTTGGTGAACCTTGTTCTACTGTACCGGTCTATAAGGCAACGAAGAGGTAAAACTTATTTTTATTATACAGATGAGAGTACTTTTGATATGATATTGCTGTATCTTTCGTCCAGTAAGAATCTCTGCTTTATATTCTAAATACTGATTTTGATTATATAAAAATTAATAGTGAAGCGGCTAGAGTTTTAATTTTTGTGAATGCTAAAGACCGTATCTCTAATGGTATGTATGTTAGGGTAAATAATACTTCAATCATTGCTACGGATAAGGCTGATCTATTGGATGGAGTTCTTCAAAACAGTGTGAGTACGACAGCTACTGGCGATGGTAACACTGACTGGCCAATGTGGACGGGATCATTTTCTGATGGAACAGCCATTGCCAACAAACATTGTAACAATTGGACATCCAGTTCCAACGGGACAAACGGGAGGATTGGTAACCGATCATCCGCTACGATCGAGTGGACCGACGCATATAATGCTTCCGATTGGAGCGGATGCTCAACGTCTTTTGGTCGTATCTATTGTTTTGAAGATTGATCAGCCCGTCCAATAAAGTGTGAAGACTGTTTTAATAAATAAAGCAGTCTCCTTTAAAAACACCCCATTGATTATTTAGTCTCAATGATTTTGTAAAGCTCGCCAAGGTCGGGTTGCAAAATAATTTCTATCCTTCTGTTTTTTGCCTTGTCTGTGGAAGACACGGGTTGATACTCACTGCGCCCCGAAGCGCTCAGCATGGCTGGTTTTATCTTACTGTTCGAGGTCATTATCTTTACTACTTCCGTAGCGCGCAGTACACTCAACTCCCAGTTGTCGCGTGGAATAGATGAAGAACTGATCTTGTCGGTATCCGTATGACCTTCCACGATCACCTCCATATCCACCTCGTTCTCAATGGCCTTTGCAAGATCAACGATTGCTTTTTTTCCATTCGGATCAACAGCAGTTGACCCTGAAGCAAAAAGCAATTTTGCCTCCATGCTTACATAAACTTTTCCATTTTCTTCACGCACAGTCAGCCCTTTGTCTTTGAAGTTGGTAAGTGCAGCACTCACCTTTTCTTTCAGCGCTGCAGAAGCCTCCTCCTGTGCTTTCAACAGTTGCTGCATATCGAGCAATTTCGCTTCCCTGTCTTTCAGATTGGCATTGGCCGCATCTACTGCTGACTGCTTTTCATTTACGGTTTTTTCCAACTGTTTGAGTGCATCTTCTTTTCTTTTCAGATCATCCTGAGCTTTGTTTAATTCGGTCAGCAGTTTTTGATTCTCTGAACTGACGTTTTTCATCATAGACTCATTCTTTGCATCCAGCGCTGTGTTCAATTCAAGTATCTTGTCATATTGACTGCGCAACTGGCGGTAGTCTTTTCCGTAACGGGTGGTGTCTGCTGTTAAGCGGTTGATGGAAAGATCCTTCGTCTCGATCGAAGTGGACATTTCCTTTGCCTGCGCCTCAAACTGTTCGTTTTCTTTTCTGAGAAGTACATTTTCACTTTCAAGAGATTTCTTACGGGAATCTAATTCTGCATACTTGCGCTGCGGCACACAACCGGTGAACACCAATACTAATGCAATAGAAAAAAGAAAAAATTGCGTTTTCATAATGATAATAATTGAATGGCCAAGAAAACCAAATTTTATGTTGGTTAAACGCACTTTCTTTCTTTTTTTTAAAAGATCGTTGGTGGTTAAATCAAAATCGGCCAGGAGTTCATGCCTCGCCGAGCCACTGTTGCACATCATTCAACTGTAGCGCAGGCATCTCTAATTTATTCTTCTTCCTGTAACCATTGAGTGTTTGGTGAATAGAAGTGGGCTTGGCCTCTTTCAGTTTTTCTACCGTAGGAAAGCCTGCTTTGATGAGTATCTCTGCCCATTGCTCCGGAATTCCAAGCGCGATGAATACCTTAGGATCAGGTTCTGACTGCCATTTTTCAGGCCGCATCTGAGGGAAGAATAACACCTCCTGAATACTTTCATTGTTGGTCAGCAACATCACGAGCCGGTCTATGCCAATGCCCATTCCGGAAGTCGGTGGCATACCATATTCGAGCGCACGAAGAAAGTCGTGATCAATAAACATTGCCTCATCATCGCCGCGCTCCTGAAGCTGCAATTGTTCCTCAAAGCGCGCTCTTTGTTCGATTGGATCGTTCAGTTCACTGTAGGCGTTGGCCACTTCTTTACCATTGATCATCAACTCGAATCGCTCAGTAAGATCAGGGTTGCTGCGGTGACGTTTGCATAGCGGCGACATTTCCACCGGATAGTCTGTAATAAAAGTAGGCTGGATGAAATTTCCTTCACATCTCGCGCCGAAAATTTCATCTATCAGCTTTCCTTTCCCCATCATATTATTTACCTCTATGCCGATGCTTTTACAGAAAGCAGCTAGCTCCTCCTCGCTTTTTCCGGTAATGTCGAAGCCGGCATATTCTTTAATTGCATCCGTCATACTGAGGCGACGGAACGGGCGTTGAAAATTCAATGTCTTTTCTCCGAATTTTACTTGGGTGCTACCAAGCACCTCGCGACAAACGTGCTCCAGCATCTTTTCAGTAAAATCCATCATCCACTGGTAATCTTTGTAGGCAACATAAATCTCCAGCACGGTAAATTCGGGATTGTGTGTACGATCCATTCCCTCATTGCGGAAGTTGCGGCTGAATTCATACACTCCATCAAAACCGCCAACGATCAGTCTTTTCAGGTATAGCTCGTTTGCAATACGGAGATACATCGGAACATCCAGCGCATTATGATGTGTTATAAAAGGTCTTGCTGTTGCACCGCCTGGGATAGGCTGCAACACCGGAGTATCTACTTCGAGGTATCCGGCTGCGTTAAAAAAATGACGCATAGCATTGACGATCCCTGTGCGTAAGATGAACGTTTCTTTTACTTTTTCATTCACCACCAGATCAACATATCTCATCCTGTAACGTCCTTCAGGATCAGTAAAAGCATCATAAATATTTCCTTCTTTATCCGTTTTTACAACAGGAAGAGGCTTCAGTGATTTTGCCAGTATCTTCAGCGATGTTACATTCACCGAAATCTCTCCCATACGGGTAGTAAAAAGTTTTCCGCTTACTCCCACAAAATCGCCGTAGTGCAGTAAGTGTTTTACAACATCGTTGTAAAAACTTTTGTCTTCACCGGGGCAGAGTTGATCTACATTCAGATAAATCTGTACTTTCCCGGAAGAGTCGTGAAGATCGGCGAAAGTGGCTTTGCCCATTACACGGGTATTCATCATGCGCCCCGCAAGCACCACCTCTTTTCCCTCTTCGTATTTTTCCTGTACCTCTTTAGCGTAGTGAGTGACGGGAAAAAGGGCAGCGGGAAAAGGGTCAATCCCGGATTGCCGCATTTTATCAAGTGCCTGACGGCGAATGATCTCTTCTTCAGAAAGCGATAAGTTCATGATGGAAAAAAATGAACGGCAAATGTAATAGTCTGTGAAGGAATTTTTTTGCGGAAACTTCATCTCGGATGTTCCCGGCGTACAAATAGAATTTCCATTGTGTAATTCAGGTTTGTGTATAGTGTAAGAAAAGGTCTGCCGTCCGGTGGAATCGAATTTGGATGAGGTAAGTTTTACCCCATCGAAAAAATACGTTTCTCGAAAAATAACTAAAAAGGCAGCATTACTTACAATAGCAAATGAGTAAATCTTACTTTATATTTTTTTCATCCCTAAGCAGAGCAAAAGTCATCCTGTGATGTTCACAAACTCCCTGCTGTCTGATCGCATCGCGATGGGCATTTGTCGGATAGCCTTTGTTTTTCTTCCAGTTGTACGACGGAAACTCATCGTGCAATCTCATCATCCACTCATCGCGATGTGTCTTGGCAAGTATCGAAGCCGCAGCAATACTCCTGTATATACTATCTCCCTTAATAATGCAATGATGCGGGATGTCTCTATAAGGTTTGAACCGGTTTCCGTCAATGAGTAATTCATCCGGCCTGATTTTCAACTGATCCAGTGCCCTGTGCATCCCCAGAATGGAAGCGTGAAGAATATTGATCGCCTCAATTTCACGCGGGCCGGTAAACGATACTGCCCAAGATAATGCATACTGCTCAATAATAGGGCGAAGTTTTTCGCGTTGTGCTTCGCTCAGTTGCTTCGAATCATTCAGCAAAGGATGATCAAAATCCGCAGGTAAGATCACAGCAGCAGCGACCACGGGTCCCGCAAGGCAACCTCTTCCGGCCTCATCGCAGCCCGCTTCGCAAACACCCCGTGTATGAAACGGTTTAAGCCTAGGCATGGTCTATTGTTTTCTGAATACTATTCCAGAGATCGTTTGCTGCTCGATCCCAACTGTACAGTTTTGCGCGTTCAAGTCCTTTTTCTATGAGCGAATGCCTCAATATGGGGTCGCTCGCTATCGCTTCGAGTGCAGAGGCAATAGAAGAAACTGCAAATGGATCGCAGAGAAGAGCCGCATCTCCGGCAATTTCAGGCAATGCACTGACATTAGAAGTAATAACCGGAACACCACTTTGAAAACCCTCTACCACTGGAATGCCGAAGCCCTCGAAATAAGAGGGATAAACTAATGCGAGCGCTGCACCGGTGAGCAGACTCAACTCTTTAGGTTGTAGCCTGCCGGTGAAGTGCACATCCGAAGGAAACTTCATTTCATCCATAGCATATTTCACCTCTTCATTGATCCAAAATGGTTCGCCCACGACAACAAGCTGGATACCGCTCCCTGTTTTTTGTTTGAACGCATCGAACGCCGGCAATAATCGCTGAAGGTTTTTCCTCGGATGAATTGCTCCGACGAAAAGGAAATAATCAATACCACCAGTATATTTTTCCAGGGTAGATTTTTTTTCCTCGCTGTTCAATACCCTGAACAATTCGCCTGCACCATTGTAAACAATATCTATTTTTTCTTCAGGAACACGATAATGATTTGCAATATCCTTCCTGCTGAATTCACTCACCGTTGCCAGCCGCGTACTCTGCTCTGCATATTTGGGTGACCTCTTTTTAAGGTAACGGGCATAAACCCGTGGAACATCTTCAGGGTAGTGCTCAAAATTTATATCGTGAATCACGGTCAACTGTGGTGTTGTTGTCTTCAGTGATGCATGGCAATCGGGAGAAATAAAAACAACGGGTTGTATTTTCCTGAGCATTGCCGGAACCGAGTAGTCATACCACAGCGTAAAAAGCAGCGGATGCCTTACCGGCGGAGGAATGGTGTGCGGCACTACATTGTCAGAGAAAATAAATTCTTTTGAAAAAGGTCTGTCAAACAAAAAATGGAATTCATGCTCCGGGTGGTTCTTTACAATACGGCTCAAGGTCTCGCAGGTGAACCAACCGATTCCCTCCAGTTTTCCCCTAAGCAGAAGCCGTGTATTGACAGCAATTTTCATCTGGATACGGACACAAGAGAAAAATAAAACGCCACGGTTCGACGTGGCGCTATAAAAATTATTTTCTACCGTAGATTACAAGCGCTCAATGCCTTTATGGCGGCGTTCATCGGAAACGGACAATTTCTTGCGGCCTTTGCGGCGGCGCGAAGAAAGTACAAGACGACCCTTAGCGGTTGACATGCGTTTGCGAAAACCGTGTTTATTGCGGCGCTTGGTATTAGAGGGCTGGTAAGTACGTTTCATAACTATCTGTGTTTGAGATGAGTTCCTGCTATCTTTTCAAAAAACAGGGTGGCAAATATACTCTTTTTTCCCAACCAGGCAAATGTTATAAGTCCGATTTTATTTTCGCATCCTGTATTGTGCCGTTGTTGCGGACTGACTTCCCCTCAAAAGCCTAATAAGCTCCGGTCTATTTTTTCAGAAAACCCCACCTCTACCTTTCTTGAAACAAAGAGTACTTTTCCCGTTACATATCCCCTTCCTTCCACGCTGAATTCGCTTTTAAACATCAATGCCAGCGCATTCCCCAATAATGCATCTAGACTGCTATAAGTAGTATGAATCCTCATCGGCTGAACTGACACACTTTTTTTTGGAACGGTCAATGGCTCCATCAATGTTACTTTACCCACAGGGCTGCCTTCAAGAAAAAGAACTACATCCGAGTCAGTCAGCTCGACCTTGTATCCATTGGGATTGCTGATTTCGAGAAAAACATCCATATCAATGCCATCACGCTTCATTCCTGTAAATTTCACCTCCTTGACTTTGTTCACCTCTACGTCCTTATACATTTTACAGGAAGAAAATAGGGTGGAAAAGACAACAGTGAGCAGCAATAATGGCGCAGTTTGCCGGTGAAGTAGTTGCTTTTTAAGGTTCATTTATTCTGCAAAATTCCGGAAGAACAGCGGAATCGTCTTAATTCCCTGGTAGTAATTAAATATTCCGTAATGTTCATTAGGCGAATGCAGCGCATCAGAATCTAAGCCAAACCCCATCAATACAGTTTTGACCTTTAGTTCTTTTTCAAAAAGAGCAACGATCGGAATGCTTCCTCCTCCCCGTGTAGGGACAGGTGTTTTTCCATAAGTTTCTTTCATTGCATTACTGGCAGCGCGATAGGCTTTTGAATCGGTGGGTGTAACTACCGGCTCCCCTCCATGATGAGGGCGCACCTCCACCTTCACTCCTTTGGGAGCAATGCTTTTGAAATACCTTGTAAAGAGTTCGGTAGTTTTATCCGACTCCTGGTTGGGAACTAAACGCATCGAAATTTTTGCGAATGCTTTTGAGGGGAGCACAGTCTTAGAGCCTTCTCCGGTATAACCTCCCCAGATACCGTTGCAATCGAGTGTTGGGCGTATTCCTGTTCTTTCAATGGTAGTAAAATCTTTTTCTCCCATTATTTCATCAATACCGAGATCTTTTTTATAGGCAGCGAGATCAAAAGGTGCCTTATTCAACTCCGAGCGCTCTACATCGCTCAGTACCTGCACATCATCATAAAATCCGGGGATGGTAATATGTCCCCGTTCATCGTGCAGACTCGCGATCATTTTTGCAAGTATATTGATCGGATTCGCAACGGCACCCCCGTAAACACCCGAATGAAGATCGCGATTGGCTCCCGTTACTTCTACCTCCACGTAACTCAGACCCCGCAGGCCACAGTCAATGCTCGGCTGATCATTAGCAATAATGGAGGTGTCTGAGATAAGTATCACATCACAGGCGAGCTTTTCCCTGTTGGCAATAACGAAAGCGCCTAAATTGGCACTCCCCACTTCCTCCTCTCCTTCAATCATCATCTTTACATTACACGGAAGAGTGTTGGTGCGAAGCATCGTTTCGAGTGCCTTAATATGCATATAAAACTGACCCTTGTCGTCGCACGATCCCCGTGCAAAAATGGCTCCTTCGGGGTGTATTTCCGTTTTCCGGATCACCGGCTCAAAAGCCGGACTGGTCCACAGTTCTAATGGTTCCGCAGGTTGAACATCGTAGTGCCCGTAAACCAGTACTGTTGGCTTCGACGGATCAATGATCTTTTCTCCATATACAATTGGATATCCGTCAGTAGGGCATATTTCCACATTATCTGCCCCCGCATCGCGCAGGCTTTTTGCTGTGGCTTCTGCCATACGCTGCATATCTTTCGCATGAACCGGATTTGCACTCACACTCGGAATGCGTAATAGTTCGAGCAGTTCATCGAGAAAGCGCTGCTTATTGGCTTCAATGTATTGGTTGATTGCTGTCATGGTGCGAAAGTACAATGTTCAGCGATTCTTTCTTTCAAAAGTCTGGTGCCTAGCTCCTCTTCCTTATCGAAACCCGTTTCATGCAGCACGCAGGATAGGAAAATTTGTTCAACTGTCTCCGCCTGATGTTATTTTTAGAAAACCCGGCAGGCTTAAAACACAGAACAAAATCAGAAATATTCAAGGAGGGTTTTAACCCAACAAATACACAGATGTTCTGATCGGCAACCCCGATTGTGATAATGCTTTTTTTTCGTATTTGTTAAAACCTTTCCAAAGAACTGCCGTATGAGTGGCATCGTTGTGTGCTAACCAATTCAACGAACTTAAAACTATTGATCTAATAATGATAATCCACCCAAGGGTTTTCAACGATGCACAAATGTTGAATGACGGCTGTTCGCAGACCAGATATCGCCCTGCTTATTAATTGAAAAAAATATTATCTGAAAGATTATTCTATACCCTATAAACAAATCAAAACTATAATGCTCCACCAATTACTGAACTGTAATAAAGCAACAGCGCTGGTTACACGCTCAACAGGTAAAAATTCTGCAACACCGCACAAAACGAGGAAAAAGTATCGCAAAAATTCGGGTGCCGGAAATCTGTCAGGGCGATCGAAGGTCTTTGCATTGCCGTTGTTGATGCTGGTGTTACTTTCATCCACCTCCATCGCTGTCTTAGGTCAGGCGGTTTCTTCTTCCTGGACGCTGACCTCCAATGGCAATGCCTCAGTCAGTGGAAATATTACCGCAACCACTATTGCCAAAGGTTCCGATGTGGGCAATCTCACCTACGGTGCCCAGGGTACTGTGGCCAAGGATTGGAACAGCAACGAAATAAATGCAGAGGACTACTATATGTTCTCTGTATCCCCTGCTGCCGGATACGCCTTGTCCATCAACTCTATCTCATTTTCAAGAAGGGTGAGCGGTTCCACCATGAGTGGTGCTGTTTACTATTCAACAGATAACTTTGCTACATACACACAGTTGGGGACGGATTTCAATGTTACTACTACTCATACTGCCTGGTCAAACACCCCTTCGATCAGTGTGCCGGCAGGAGGAACATTGTCCATAGCCATTCTTGGGTGGAGTGCAAGTAATAGCAACAGGAACTACCATATCAAATCTATGGTTATATCGGGAAATGCCCTGGCACAAGTTCCGAATGCACCTGTTCTTTCAAGCGCTACTTCCTCATCAATGAATGTAGCTATCGGTGCTGATAACAATGCCTCAGCCATTGAGTATGTGATAAAAGAATCCGGCGGTCAATTTGTACAGGCTGATGGATCGCTTGGCGCATCTGAGATATGGAAAACAGCGGCTGCATGGGGAACAAAAACCATCTCCGGATTGACTTCATCAACCGGCTATTCATTCAGTTCAAAAGCGCGAAGTTCAGCGGGTTTTGAAACTGACTACGGGGCTTCCGCCAGCTTGAGTACACTTCCTCCCGACTTGAGCGCTGGGGATATTGTCATTATTGCTTTTGGCCCAACCACGACAGATAAATTCGCATTTGTCTTACTAAAAGACATCGCTGCGGGAACTGTGATTAATTTCACCGATAACGGATTCGCCAGTGCAACCACTGGAAGAA
>JADLBA010000099.1 GCA_020848015.1 Crocinitomicaceae bacterium
GCGCGCACTGATCAGATCCATCCATGCTGATCATGCGGTCGGTCTTCATCCTGGCATTGGGTCGCACGAAGATATTGCTGTACTGAAAACAGAAATTAACCGCCTCTCGGAGATTACCGGTAAACCGGTGACAAGTTCGCGACTGCATTATCTCAAATTCTCCCTGCCGGAAACGTATCGTCATCTTTACGAATGTGGAATTACCGACGATTATAGTATGGGATATGCTTCTGACGTTGGTTTTCGTGCAGGTACATCGCTGCCATTTCGATGGTATGATGTAAAAAAAGAAACCGTCACACCATTAGTCATTCATCCCTTTGTATGTATGGATGCAACGTTTAAGAACTATTTAAAAATAAGGCAGGCAGAGGCAGAAAAGCAAATCCGCGATCTATTGTACGAAGTAAAAAAAACCAATGGTCGTTTTGTAAGTTTGTGGCACAATGAATCGCTGGCCGACAGTAAAGAATGGGCAGGTTACAAAAACCTCTATTCGGCAATGCTAAATATGGCTCAGTGATTACATTTTACCCACTCTTTATTTTTCGAATTTTTTGAGTTGCAGTTCTGTTCCGTCAAATTCTGCATAGGTAAAGTAGTGTATCCAGTCGCCGAGATTGATGTAGCGGGCTCCCTGACCCAAGTCAATGTCTAACGGTAAATGGCGGTGACCGAATACAAAATAATCGAAGTGCTTTTTAGCTAACATCATACGGCAATAACTCACCAGCCATTCCTTTTCCTCACCTAGGAAATTACGGTCGCTATCGCCGGTTACACTCCTGCTGTATCCAGAAGAGCGGTTGGCAACAGCTATTCCAAAATTCGGGTGCAGCCGTGCAAACAGCCACTGGCAAGCCTTGTTCGCAAAAATTTTTTTTAGAAATTTATACCCATGATCTCCAGGACCAAGGCCATCACCATGACCAATAAAGAATTTTTTCCCTCCCCATTCTCTTTCTACCGGGACGCGGTAAAGACTGATTCCACACTCTGACGGAAGGTAATCAAAAATCCACATATCATGGTTACCAGTAAACACGTGCACTGGGATACCGCTGTCTGTAATCTCCGATATCTTGCCAAGCAATCGTGTAAACCCTCTCGGCACAACTCTTTTATATTCGAACCAGAAGTCAAAAATATCTCCGGCAAGAAAAATCTCTTCTGCGTCTTTCCTGCATTCTTCGAGCCATGCCACTACTTTCTTTTCACGTATCAGGCTCTCATCGTATGAAGGTACTCCGAGATGAAAATCGGAGGCAAAATAAATTTTTTTTCCTTTTTTCAAATCAGGGGTTGATCTGGTGAATGATTTCAAACGGGTTCATCATATTGATATTCATCCGGAACATGATGCTCCCGAAAAAATCAATATCCTTTACTTTCAGTTCTTCATTGATATTCGAGGAGTTCACGACTGGGAGGTAAATCTCCAAAACATCGCGCACCAAAGGTAAAGATACACCTGCAGACCAGTATGTACCGGTTTTGTGCGGTGTATCATGAAACAACGGGCTGAATGCGTTGGCAAAACCGCCATAAACTGCCACCGGGATGCCTGTCGGAAGCCGGAACGTAATATTCAGTGCGCTCATCTTTTTTGTAGCAGACGCAGCAGTTGGAACTGCGAGAAATCCCTGCCCTCCTCCTATCTGGCGCGACAATAATCCGCTGGCCTCTGATCGCCCAAGATACAACTGCTCATAAAAAAAATCATAGGAGCCGGTTGCTCCCGCAACATTCCATACATACCGCCGGGTATCATCGTTCATTGTATAGCCAAAAAAACCCCGTACCGTCAGATAGTATTTTTTCTTCAGGCTGTATCTCCAATCATAATGAATATCAGCGCTGAGAAGGTTCCCCACATTACCGGTATTTCCCAGGTTACCGGTCGCGATAAAATCAGTGCCCGCATTAGCAGAAAATTTCCCCGCTATTTTTGAGCGAAATCCGAGCGCTTTTGTGAGGTATGCACGCAACAGGAAATTTTCACGGTCACACGAAGTCAACTGCGTTTCTCCCCCCTCCTGCAAATGCCACATCACATCAGAAAAAAGATACACATACTGATATGCAATACTCACCGAGCCGCTGAATGAATTACTCACCCCCTTCAGCCGATTATTGAATGAATAACCAATATAAGGTTCTGCAAATGCATAAGCCGATTGAATGTCGTAGCGATCTGTTTTAATATTCACGCTGTTGAATTTTTGACCTTTGACACCCACCTCCCATCTGTTGCTCCTGTAAATGAAACTGGCAAAACCATTCAGGTTGCTTTCGTGAAAGCTGTATAGCGGACTTACCGACCACTCAAATCTTTTCTGTGGAATCAGCCGGTTATGAAAATTCAATCCAGTCATCCAGCGGTTGTATTGGTTCCATCCGACTAATGGCACAAAGAAAAATTGTGCTTTATCCGGATTTTCAAGAAAAGTAAAAAATCCACCATCTACCGGTTCTGCCCTTTTGAAAATTCCCTTTAGCCGGGACACATTATTGGTCCGGTATATTTCAGGCAGATTTCTACCCGCATCTATTTTCACTTTATCCGCTCCATTAAGAAACGGAAGTTTAACCGTAGAAGTTTTTCCTTTTGCCAATGGATCAGACCAAACTGTCCACATAATGTTGCCGTCTCTCAACAGGGAAACGGGAAAAGGCCCTTCTACTCTCCCTTTGTTTTTTACTTTTACATACACTGCATCTTTTTCAAGACGTGCTGAGGTGAGCTTGAAATCAACTTTTGCAGTTGTATTAATCAGTTGATCAAAAAACCAAGAGAGATCCTTGCCACTGATCCTTTCATAAACTTCTCTCATATCTTCCGGCTGTGGGTGCTTGTACTTCCACTGGTTGAAATAACTCCGCGCACAGCGATCAAAGAGTTCATCGCCGAGCGATGATCGCAGGTACTGAAAGATCAACGCAGATTTTTTATAGACCATTCCTCCGTAATTGATCTGTGTGAAATCGGATGAAGTATAAGAAAGGGGCTGATCCATAGACCGGCGCGCATTAAAAGTATAGGATAATTCAGTGATCGTTCTCTGTGAATAATCCTTAAAGAGCTTTTCTACCATTGGTATATTGATACCGAGGGCTTCAGCGGCAGTAGTCTCAGGGTATTTAGTTTCAAGGTAGCGTTCTTCATTGAATGAATTGAGACCCTCGTCCATCCACGCATGGTCTCTTTCATTCGAGCCAAGCATTCCATAAAACCAGTTATGCCCAACCTCATGCATAATCACGGTTTCCAGCATCCTGGCATTGGAAGTGTTGCCTATCACGGTAATATTAGGATATTCCATTCCACCCCCTGCACTGATTGTACCATCCACCGCAGTTACCTGACGATACGGATAATCACCATTCCACAGTGAATAGTAGTGAACAGCATCATGTATGTATTCAGGTGCTTTTCCCCACAGTACAGCATTCTCCGGGGTAAACATCGCCCAAATAGTCACTTTGTTTTTTGTATGCGGGGTGATGACTTCGCCTTTCAATACCATCCATCGCTTGTCGGCAAACCAGCCGAAATCATGAACGTTGTGCTGAACAAAGCGAAGTGTTTTCTGCGCTGAAGAAGAAAGCGGAAAATCATCTCCTTTTTCGTGTTCAGGTCTGTTGGTACCAAGAGTAGCGAGGCTGTCAAGAAACTTTTTTTCACTCTCATTCTGCAGGTCTCCGGTAGCGCCCACCACATAGTTGGAAGGAAGAGTAATACTCACATCAAAACTCCCAAATTCGCTATAAAATTCGCCTTGCGTGAGATAGGGCATCTGATGCCATCCCTTTTTGTCATAAACTGCCGGCTTCGGATACCATTGGGTAATCTGGTAACTCTGATCAATATGCCCAAGTCGTGAGATTGACCCATCAGGAATTTTCACACGGAAAGGGGTAGTTACTGTAACCTTTTGTCCTGGCTGCACAGGGTTGTCAAATATCAGTTTGCAGATATCAATATTATTTTCATCCGGTTCCCATTTCGCTTCCAGCCCGTTTACCTTAAAGTTCAGCGAATCAATGTATCCCCCTTTTTTCTCCGCATCTGTAAACAAGACAAAATCTCCCTCCTCCGCCATTTGTTTTGCCAGTGCCGTACTCTTGTTCTTATAAGCATTGGGCCATAGATGAATATAGATGAAAGAAAGTGTGTCGGGGCTATTATTGATGTATTCAAACGACTCATCCCCGTAAAGAAAATGATTCACATCATCAAGGCGAACAGAGAGGATGTAATTAACTTCCTGCTGAAAATAGGGCTGTTGCTGTGCAGAGAGCCGGGAAAAAAAGCAAGTCGCTAATGCGGTTGACAGACAAACAAATTTCATTGTTTTCATAATTGATTCATCACTTTTGAAAACCGCAAGTTTGGGGGCATTCAAATCTAAATAAAGTGTCCAAAGATATACTGTGCCGGCGGCAAAATACCAGCAAGCAGTCTCGGTTAGCAATCTTTCATCCCTCAATAAAACACAAAAAAACTGCAGTGGCCTTTCAGCCGCTGCAGCTTCAACTGTTACTAAAACACCGTGTTAACGGCCTAATAGTTCTTTTAAATGTCCTTCGAGCAAATCTCCCCTCACATTGGAGCCGTAAGCAATCACTTTACCATCCTGTCCTACAAGCACAGGAAAAGGAATGCTGTGCACCCCATAATCCATCGCTGCCTTGCTGTTCCAAAACTGGAGATCGCTCAGATGATTGGGCCAAATAAGTCCATCTTGGATAATCGCCTGCTTCCAGGCATTGGCATCCTTGTCGAGTGAAACAGAGAGTATTTCAAAACCCAAACTGTTGTATTTGTTGTATGCCTTTACCACATTAGGGTTTTCCCGCCGGCAGGGCCCGCACCACGATGCCCAGAAATCAATCAGCACTACTTTTCCGCGGAGGTCTGACAACTTTCTGATCTTTCCCTTTGGATCGGGTAAAGCAATTTCCGGAGGAACCTTTCCTATCGCCACCGGACTATCCGTCATCTCTTCGTCCCCCATATCTCTCGGATCAACCAAATCAGCGGGGGCGGATGCCGCACCTTCCACTTTTTGTTTCAGCATTTTATAGTGGGTGCTATGTCCAAATGTTTTACCAAGATCGCTCACCACTTTCTGATACGTCGGTAGCTCTACCCTTATATCGAGTATCTGCACTGCGGCGAGAGCTGACGGAACCGAGGAATTGGATTCTAACCATTTTTTTACAAATCCAGAAAGTTCCTTTCTCGAGTCCATGATTTCCTGCCGGTACTGAGCCATTTGCTCAGCCGAAATTCCAGGCATCCGGATATTGCCGATGGCTTTTTGTTCCTTTTCGTAAATCTTCTGGCAGTTCTGTTCAAATTCCCGCAATTGAGCTGTATTCGGAGATCCACTCACTATCGCTGTGGTATTTAATTCTCCCGCCTTTCCTTCGATATGCACTTTTTCTGTACTGTCAGTAATCAATACAATAAAATCTCTTTCTTTCAGCAACAGCCGGTAATAATTCATTTCCATCGGTTGTGATGGATTCAGCACAAAACTTCCGTCAGACGCGAGAACTGTGGAATCTGTCTTCACTCCACGATTGTTTACAAAGCGCTCCAAGTAAATTGTTTTCCCCGCGCCACCTTCAATTTTTCCTGAAATAACCGGATCATTGTGATGGCAAGCTGCCAAATAAAATATGGATACTACTATTAAATAAACTCTTCTCATGGTGCAGTTTTATTCCTTTTCCAGCAACTCCCGAATAATAACCGATGCAA
>JADLBA010000100.1 GCA_020848015.1 Crocinitomicaceae bacterium
ACCGCAGTTTATGGGGTGGACGCTGTCTGCCTGATAAATGCGACACTCTATACTACCGCCACCGCCCCGGCTTTCCAAAATTATTATGTGGGCTATGCAGGAGCCGGCATCATTGTCAATGGAGTGAATATTCCTACACAGCGGATATGGAATAGCCCCACTTCGTATCCGACCACATTGTACACTTATCCTGACAATACTTGTAATAGTAGTAATAATAATGTGACACGACTGAGTACCTCCTTTGACGTTGCCCCGAACCCAAACGTACTGCCGCAATGGCTGCCTGCCGGGACTACGTTAAAGACACCGACCAATAAAGTGTTTGCGTCTGTGATTGAATTTGACGTTCAGTGATGTGAATTGTCTGATGCGTCGCTGTTTTTGTTCTTTCTCACACTTTGATTGCCTTGTCGCCAATGGGATAAGCAGAGAGTACGCGAGTGTTAGAATGAACAGAATGAAAAACAATAAAAGCGCCTCTCCGTTGAGAGGCGCTTTCAAAATCAGACCTTAACCAAAACCAATGAATCTAAGAATATAGACGACTTAATAACAGGCCGGCATTGCTATTATTGCTGGTACTTTTCCCAAAAAAGATTAAATCCAGATGATTTCTACCTATCGTGCAGGTGGTTCAGAAACTCAGGAATAGTTGAACTTACGTATGGTTCTTTTATACCGCTTTGAGAGTTGAATGCCCCACACAAAATGTTACATATCGGAAAAAAAATGCGAATATGCCCTTGGCTGATTGGTATTTTTCCCAACCCGACAGAAGGATTGGTAAGTGTGGAAATAACTCAACCCATACCGGCTTATTATTCCATAATTGATATTGGAGGAAGAGTTGTTGAACGGAGTATATTTCCTTCAGCTATAAATACAGTTAATCTCAGTCACATTCCGGCAGGAATTTATTTGTTGGAAACAGTCGGAAAAGCAAAGTGGATATTTGAAAAGTAAAAGATATCTGCCAGTTGAGATAATCGTATTCGACCCGATGACCTTCCCGCTGTGAGAAAAGCTCTATTTCGAGCAGAGCTTGCTGAAGAAGAAATTAAATCTTATACAGTGGAGATAATCGGATTCGAACCGATGACCTCTTGCATGCCATGCAAGCGCTCTAGCCAACTGAGCTATACCCCCAAAATTGAGGGGGCAAATATAACAGCATATTTTTATCGGGCAAGCCTTTGTTCTCTATGCAAAATGCCCGTTGCACAGGTATTTTCGGAGAGGAAGGAAAAACATATCGCACAAAATTGTGAAATAAGTGAAAATTAACCTTACTTGTAACCAGTCTATTAAAGAAAAATAGCATATTTATTCTGGAATTGGGGTCGGAAATGCAACCCTGATTATATAAATTGCGATCTTATATAGACTGCTTGGGAAATTTGGGTTTTGATCCCTGTGATGTTTTTGTAACTCTTGAATGAAGCCATTTACGACTACTCTGATTCTGGTACTGGTGTTGTTTTGGATATGCATTGACACCTTTGGCCAGCAGGAACCGTCAGCTTGCCCGAATGCCGACTTTGAGTCGGGTTCTCTCAGTGGGTGGACGGGTTCTACAGGGTATTGCTGCGCTATCAATACGCCTTACCAAGGTATAGTTTCAGGTCAACATACTATCATGAGTGGATCCGGCACAGATCCGTATGCATGTATTCCCATAACGGTGGTAGCTCCGGGGAGTAATTTTTCCGTAAGGCTTGGCAATTCAGGAACCGGCTCGCAGGCTGAGCGACTCCGGTATATTTTTGATGTGACTCCGGAATCAACCCTTATCATTTATAAGTATGCAGTAGTACTTGAAGACCCGGGACACGATACTTACTCCCAACCGCGTTTTGAAGCACAGGTACTCGATCCTGCCGGTGTGCCCATTCCCTGTACTTTTTACCAGGTTTCTTCCAGCGCCAATATACCCGGCTTTCAGAATTGCGGAAGCATTGTCTGTAAGGACTGGACAACTGTCGGCATTGATGTCTCAGCTTATCTTGGACAATCAGTGACACTCGATATAGCCACCGGTGACTGTGCTTACGGCGGCCACTATGGTTATGCTTATGTAGATGCCTCTTGTGGGCCTCTGGAGATAGATGCACGTTATTGCGTGAGCAATGGGGTGTCTTTTTTATCTGCTCCCGAAGGTTTTTCCTATTTGTGGAGCAATGGTGCTACTACACAGACTACCACCGTCACCAATGCCCAAGACGGTCAGATTGTTACCTGTACCCTTACTTCCGTTACCGGTTGCCAGGCGACATTGAGCACTGTTCTCGCACCGTCCAGCACTACTGCACTTTTTGACCCGATAAAAACCTGTACCGGTTTGACTGAACTAGCCAATTCATCAGTAATTCAGAATGGTATCATTGAGTCGTCACACTGGATTTCCAGCGATGGATTTGTAAGTGATTCGCTTGATTTTTTTCATCAGTATGCGCAACCGGGGATATATGATATTCGCCTCATTGTGAAATCTGATGCACAATGTGTAGATACAATTGATCACCAGATTGAGGTGTATTATTCACCGGTTGCTGACTTTAATACTACCAATCGCTGCTTCGACGGTCTTCCTGAGCTGTTTACCGCGAACTCCACTATTCCCGATAATTCGCCGTTTACTAATTACTGGCACATTGATACTCTTGGTATCAATGCACCCGGAAATACTTTTACCTATAATTTTTTACAGCCCGATACTTTTACCGTTGAACTGTTAGTCGTTGCAGATAATAGTTGCCGTGATTCATTAAAAACAGACCTTATCCTGTATCCAACGCCTGTGGCAGATTTTTCTTTTGTAGAGGTTTGCGAGGGTCTTCCGGTGGTTTTTACTGACCTCTCAACTTTTGCCACGACTACGCCGGTATATAACTGGCAAGTACCGTCTCAAGGACTTTCTTCCGCTGAAGCTTCGCCCTCACTACAGTTTACTACCGCCGGAAATTCTCCGGTAACGCTTGCGATTACGGATAATTTTGGCACTGTCTCTTGTAGCCACGACGTGACAAAAAATGTTTTCCTTCACGCGATACCGGATATTGGGTGGACGGGCGATACAACGTTGTGCAAGGGGACTGATCTGCTCATTGACAATACGACCATCCTATCAACCGAAGAGGACATCGCTTACCAATGGTCATATAATGGAGTGAATATTTCTCAGTCAACAGATCTGAATTACCTGCCGCAAGATACAGGTCATTACACCGTGCATCTTGCTGCACAGACACCTTTTGGCTGCTTTGCCGAAACCTCGTTTCTGAACTCCGTTTATCCTGTTCCGGTCATTGATTTTGGCCCACTCGATACTGCCTCATGCGTTCCAATGACCTACACTCCCTATATTGATGTCACAAATTATTTCGGCAGCATCTCACAGTACACGTGGAGTTTTGGCGATGGTCAATCTGCTTTGGTGAGCAATCCCTCCTATGTTTACGAGATTGCTGACACATACAACATTAGTATTTATGTAAGTGCTGGTGATAACCTCCAGCAATGTGTGGGCACCAGCGAAACAGAACTCTTTCTGCATTCCGTTCCTCAGATTGACTGGAGCGGGGATACTACCCAGTGTTTCGGAACGCCGATTGAGATTACCAATCTCACATCGCTTTCAAATGACGAGAACATAACTTATACATGGTATTTTGATGGTAGTCCGGTGACCAATGCCATTGATCTGATACTTCCGGTAGGAGAAACCGGCCAATATATCGTGGAACTGACTGCTGTAACTGACTTTGGTTGTTCTGATGACACTTCATTTTTCGATATCGTTTACCCGATCCCTGAAATTGAATTTGGTCCGCTCGATACCGCTGCCTGCGTACCTATGGTATATGCACCGCATATTGAAGTAACGAATTATTTTGGAGATATATCGCACTACGAATGGAATTTTGACAATGGGGAAACTTCGGAAATAAGTAATCCTTCCATCATTTATGATATAGCAGACGAGTATAATATTGTAATTGCCGTAACCGCTGGGGATGATTTGCAACAATGCACGGGAACCTCTTCCACCATAGCTTTTATGCATTCGGTCCCGCAGATTGATTGGGCAGGGGATACGACATTGTGTTTTGGAAATCTACTCACGATCACTAACCTCACTTCACTATCCAATGACGAGCATATTTCTTATGAATGGTTATATGACAGCGTTTCAGTTTTGCAGGATACTCATTTGAACTATCTGCCGGCAGATACCGGACAATTCTTAGTAGAGCTTACTGCAATTACCGACTTTGGGTGTTCTGATGATACATCTTTTACAGTACTGGTTTATCCAGTGCCGACGGTAGAGTTGTTACCCGCTGACACCGCAGCCTGTGTACCATTGCTGTATGAGCCTTCGCTCTCTGTAGGAAATTATTGGGGAGCAATTTCGCAGTACCAATGGAATTTTGGCAACGGTGAATTCTCCGGTGAAGATTTTCCTGCTACTGTATTTGACAGTGCCGGATTTTATACTGTCTATGCGACGGTTACGGCTGGGAATACATTGCAACAATGCACGGGAAATGTGCATGGAAATGTTATTGCATGGCCACTACCTGTTAGCGATTTCTCCTGGCAACCCGGATTGGTACTGGAGACAGACCCCTCTGTTCAGTTTACTGAGATGGCCGAAGGAGAAGTCGTTTACAACTGGTCAATCGCAGGTCTTCAGTTCAGCAGTGAAGCAAATCCTTTCCATACGTTTCCTTATTACAAACCGGTGCTTTATCAGGTGTGCCTAGAGGTTGCCACCATTCATGGCTGTCTCGACAGTATCTGTTATCCGCTCAAAGTGAGCGATCTGATGCAACTGCACGTGCCGAATGCTTTTACACCGAACAATGACGGACTGAACGATGTGTTTATTCCTGTAATTGATAATGTGCATCTTCTTACTTCCTATAGATTCTGTATTTTTAACCGATGGGGAGTGATGATCTTCGAAACGGAAGATCCTGAAAAGCCCTGGACGGGCGATATGGTTTCCGGGGGCACAAACTATGCACCTGATGGGGCTTACACTTGGAGGCTTACTTATTCTTCTGAAAGAAATCAGGAGGTGAAAGAAGTGGTAGGGAAAGTAATATTGCTAAGGTGACGAAAATATTGAAATGTGGAGGAGAGAGCGATTGACTAAATTCTTTTCAGGATAGTAAACCCCTCCTTTTTATACAATACCATCCATTCTTTTGAAGTTTCAAGTGCCTTTACCGTGTGATTAAAGAGGAGGCTGTCCACAGGATAGGGAGATTCTTTTTCCGAATAAATGATATACTCTGCATTTTTTATTACTGGGAACTGGTATATTTTTTCTCTGTATGCCAAATGAGGTAAAAATGGGGATTGAGCGCTAACAATAGCGCTATCCGGTATTTTTTCAAGTTGTGCATATATCGCACTTACATTGTACTCTCGCCGATAATGATCTGTTTTGTAAATTCTAATCCTCGATTTATCCGTAAAGAGAACCGTATGATCCATACTTCTGATCGTTACTGCAAGGGAGAAGATGACAATAATTATTGCAAAGGTTTTTATTGTCGCTAAGGAGAGAGATTTCTTTTGTCGTATTTCACCCAGAACAGTGAATATTCCCAATGTCATCACTGGAGCAAATTCTATACTGTATTGACCGCCGATTCCCCATATCCAATAATTATCGTGAAACATTTTTTGAAAAAAAATGGGAATCAGCATGAACAGGTAGCCGGGTCTCAAGGTCAATAGTGGCAGACCGGAAATGAGAAGAAAAGTGTAAAGTTCGGTCTTTACATAGTTACCATATAGACTTCCTGTGTGGTTTGTAAAAAGTATTTCCAATGCATCCACTGGATGTTTAAAAAGAAATATTACTGCTTCCGCCATCGTATTGCCAAGTGCGGAATAGTGAAAGTGAGGATATGTGCCGCTGTTGGATAACATTGGCATTATGACAGAAGTAATTCCCCAGAAGTACAAAGCAGAAACTCCTGTGCAGATCAACAGATAGTTTCGTAAATAGTATATTTTTCTGTATTCGAATGCTAAGCCAAGACAAATAAATGCAACCCAAAGTGAAATATTTTCCTTTGATATTAAGAGAAGGAAGAGGAGAAATGAAGACATCATGTGGCGTCTTTTTCTGATGAAAAAAAAGAACCATGGCACCAGCGTGGCGGCAATAACATTACTGTGGTAATCAAAAGAAACAGCAGAAAATATTCCAAAAAACAGACAGAAATAAATAACTGCATACATCGCCAGTTCACGGGTATTTTCAGAGGATAAAAAGTACTTGTATGTACCCCATCCACCCAACAGGATAAACAATACCTGCACAAT
>JADLBA010000101.1 GCA_020848015.1 Crocinitomicaceae bacterium
ACGCCAATGGCGATAAGGCGTACAGAGGTTTCAGAGGGTGAAAAACGGGGTGCGGGGGACGTGGGAAATTTGTAACCATAAGAAAGCCCCGCAGCTTTCAACTTGCGGAGCCTCTTAACCAAAATCGGGCGTGAGTGAAACACCCGTGTTTTACGCCATTATTTGCGTTTATAGGGTTTCTGTGAATTCATTATCTTTGCAGTGCCTGAATGGGTTGGAGCGTTTCGGACGTTTGAGATAGGTTCAGCATATCACCGTCAACCGTCAGCCAAAGAAGCCGTCTATAATGGGTGGCTTTTTTTAGTAGCTCAACCATGGTTTTTGCTTCAGTTTCCACATTGTTTTTAATGCAAGTTTTTTCCTCCCGGTTCTTACCTCTTCAATATAAATAATCGTTGTTTCTGTCTCTATTCTGTGCATGATTGCTATTGTTCCCGTTGGTGTCAATCCATGCTGAATAATTTCAGAGTTTTCCAACAGGTAGGGAATATTTTCAATATCCTGAATTGTGATTGCTACTTGCCTCCTTTTATTCTCTGCGAAGGGGTTTCCATGTTTGCTGAAGGTATGTTTTACCTCCTTAATATTGACCATTCGCTTATAGCCCTTCACATCAATTCCAGTCTTTTCAAAAATGTGCTTTGCCGCCTTTTCACTTAATGGAAAATATACCCATTCATCATCAGTAATTCCTTTGCCTGCCTGGTAGGCTTTCCATGCCTTTGCAGCGAGCTTCTTTAAATGCTTTTCACCGTCATTTTCTCACAGACTGTTTACTTTTTGAAGAGGGGGCCAATGTTTTTCGCAATGCGTTCCACTCCTTTGAATCCGAGGTAAAAACCCATGACCCATTCCATCAGTCTGAAGGTGGCCTGAAGGGTCTGATCAGGAACTGAAATCCCACAAGCGAAAGGCAGCCACTTAGTAGCCAGGTAATCGAGGGGAACAACAATCGCAAGTATTGGGCGGATGGTTTTGGAAAGCCAGTTGTCGCTTTCCATATCTGCGGTGTGCCGGGCTGTAACCTGCTTTTCTATCTCAAGAGCAATATCATTCATCTCATTGAGTGCCGCGGTTTTTACCTCCGGGTCAATACTTGCAAAATCAAAGCGAGTGTGAGAGTGTGTGTGTCACCTTTTCCTCCCTTCGCTCGTCTTGTGTTCCGAAAACCGGTCACTTCAATCTCGCTTTGTCAGGCTATTGTATCTTCCCCTTTGATGTTTTATTCTATAATGAAAAATTCTGGCGATGGTCAATGAATTTGTTCAACTTTCTCCCTGATTCTGATTTCTGAAGAAATAACAAGTGTCCTTCATCGGTGAACCGGATGTTTGGCATTACGCGGAAAAGTGAATGAAATTGATCCTGTATTGACTTTCGGATGTGGTCATGATAAACTTCTTCAGCATTCAAAAATATTGTTAGGTCATCTGTTTCCAATTTACCGGTTTCAGCAACAATCGCAAAGTCAGCAATATGATCTACCGATAAGATGATGTCGAAAATCCCAGTAGGGTATAGCGTTGTCCCCTTGAGTTTTATCATCTGATTTTTCCGGCCCAGCACAGGGCTAATGCGCGGGGATACCCGCCCACAGGAGCAGGCAGAGTGATGCATACAAACAATATCTCCCGTTGCATAGCGGAGCAGTGGCATACCTTCAATGCCAAGTGTAGTGATAACTAACTCACCGGGTTCTCCCTCTTTTACGGGACGGCGGGTTTCATCTAATACTTCGGCGATCAGAAGATCTGGCAATAGATGACCACCTTGTCCCGCTTGGCACTCACAAAATGCAGTTTGCATTTCTGTTGATGCATAAGTGCTGACCAGATTTATATTCCAGGAAGAAACGATTTGCTGACCGAGCACATTCAGTGTGAAATCAGGGTAGCGTATATTTTCTCCTATGCAGATTATTTTTTTTACAGGGAGTTCATTAAGCACAATTTTTTTTTCGTGTGCATATTCTATGAGCTTGAGAATAAACGACGGAACTGCGACAATTACATCGGGGCTAAATCGTTGAATATGGTCGAACTGAAGAGCAGGTAACCCTGGTCCTGTCCTTATTACAGTAGCACCAAGTTTTTGAACACCATGATAATAAGCAATCCCGGCCATGAACAAACGGTCGAGAGTCAACATCAACTGCACAATACTTTTTTCATTCATACCTGCCGTAATAAAGCTACAGTATTCATTATAGGCGAGTCGAAGCAGATCATTCTTTGTTAATGCTATACTGACAGGACTTCCTGAGGTTCCACTCGTTGTGGTGTATTCTGCAATATCGTGCCTGCTAACGCATAGAAAATCATTGTTTCGCTGTTGGAATTCTGCTTTGTTAGTCAGGGGTATGTTAGAAAGATCGCGGATTCCTCCAAATGATTTCTCCTTGAGCCCGTTGGAGTGAAAGAGTTCCCTGTAATAAGGAGAATTTTTTTGAAGGTAAGAAAATAGCGTGCGCACCTTTTTATCCTGTGTTGCACGGATTTCTTCTTCTGATAAGAATGACATTGCCCGCGGTCTGATCATGATTCAATAATGATTACTGCACACGCATAGGAGGTAGTGTGGGAAAGAGACAGGTGAATAGAACGGAGTCCTCTTTCTTTACCAAGAATATTGAAATGATCGTTCAATTGTAAACAAGGCTTCCCGGATGCAAGCACAACCACCTCAATATTACAAAGATCAAAACCGGCGGAAATACCCGTTCCAACGGCTTTCAGAAAAGCTTCCTTTGCTGCAAACCGTGCGGCAAAATGCTCAAAAGGACGTGGTTGTTTTTCACAGTACTCTCTTTCTTTTTCGCTGAATACAAGAGAAACAAATCCGGAGTTCCTGGAAATTTTTTCCCTTATTCGATCAACCTCTACTATATCAATACCGGTTCCGACGATCATTGGTGAACACATTCAATCAACAGTTTTTCAATATGCTCTCTTTCTTGTTCAGTTGCAATTTCTTTTGTTAATGCATTTCTGCAGGCCTCTTCTGCTTTTTTGTATTCCTTGTGCTCATAATAATAATCCGCAGTAATCATGTGTGAAAGATAGCATTCCGGATTCCATGCGACAATACTGTCTGGATTCATCCCCTCTTTCGAAGAAAAAGGGAAACGGTAACGGTTAAATTTCTGAAAATCTATAAATGCTTTTGTCTCTGAAAAATAATCCTTTGGAATTGTCCGGTCTTCGCTGTATATTTCTTCGTTGAGTTTTGTCTGTTTTGAAAATACAGAATCGAGATCATAACAATAGAATGCTCCGAGTTGATAAGGCGCAGCAGCTATCCAGAACTGCTTTTTTGCCGGAACAAAAATGATACTGTGATGGGCGATAAGCTGGCAGATTGATTTTTCATTTCCAAGACCAATCTCAACGCCGCCTAACCCTTGTTTATCGCGAAGAATGTCAACTGTTTTTCCAACATTGTTTTTCCCATTCTGATGCAATAACTCTTCGACTCTTTCATAGCGATAAGCAGAAGCACTGGTTTCTATATGCTTTTTGTTGACTTCTGTATCTTTCAATGAATCACTTTGAAAATGATTGGCACAAATAATTGAATTTTTTTGGCCGTGATAAATAGTACATACCTCTGGTGTTTTCTCTATTACAGCAGCTTTCCCATCTCGTGCCGATCCGATCAGGAATGATTCTGAAACGAAAGTTTTGTAGGTGTTGGCAATCGCAAATGCCTCATCAATGGTAGAAGCGTATTGCAGTATTTGCCGCGCAAGTATGGATACTGGGGTTGCAGAGCCAGACGGGATTTCTGATTTTGCTGCATTTAGGGTGACGGTGAGGCCGGCGGTATTCATCCCTGACAGTACTCCCGTCATACCCGCAAAAGTGATCATTGCAAACGAATGTCCCTGATCGGGGTGATAAAATGCGATGATCTTATCTTTTGCAAATTCATCTCCCATGTAAAAATCAAAGTTCCTGCCTATAATCAGCAGACTGTCTTCGGAAGCATCGCCCCAGGTAGCAAAACTGGTACATCCGACTAACGACAGATTCTGAAGAGCATGGCCGATGTCATGCGCCGCGTGGTAATTCAGCATCCGCTGATAGGCTCCGCTGATATAATTGAAGTCGGGTGATGCCGAAAGAGATACGCCGTAAATTTCTTGCTTGTTTTCCAAAGGAATGTAATTTTCCAGATCCCGGTTGAACCATCCGACAAAGACTTTCATAGTATTCAGCCATGATTTTGAAGGGATCATACGTTCTATCTGACCGGTGAAGGCGAGTTCTTGTGAATAGAGTAGTTCTTTTGTCAGTTGGCCATAAGCGACTCCGCAGTCAAAAGCGTTGCCTTGGACATACAACTCATAGAACCCATTATCACTTTTTCGGAACCAGTTATTTTGTAATTTATACAGGCCAGTATCAGTTTCTGTAACTTCTTTCCCGCTCAGATCAGAAGCAGGAACTACCGGAGCCGATACTCGTGCTACTATGGCGATGTAAATCAGTAACACAACAATTAGAATTATAATTGACAGTGCAATTCGGAAAAATATGTGGAGAATCTTTCTATGCATCTTTGATTTTTGAAATCAAATAGGGCATCCCAAAAACAATTGAACAGGTATTGAGGGCACTGATGCTTACCCCAAGTACCCCGTGAAGATTGATACCCTGACCAGTCAGTAGCAGGTTAGAAATTTTTGTTCTCGGACTGATAAATGTTTTCAACGGATCGCGGAAATCTTTTGCAAATCCGTACAGCGTGCCATCATCATTGCCAGAATAGTCTCTTCCAGTTAGTGGAGTCATACAATAATAACTCTGAATAAGGGAAGAAAAGCCGGGGAACCTTTTTTCGACCAGTTCAAAAAGATCGCGGGCTTTTGTCTCTTTGAAAACGTGATAATCATCTCCTCTATCGGATTCCTCCCCAACGGTATTATGCGTATTTTTCCATTTTTCAACCTCCCGGAAATCCATGTAGGAAAGTATCGTTACTCCATCAGAATAGTAATCATTTTTTTGCGATTTAGAGAAATACATAACGTATCCTATTCGCGATAGGGTTTCTGCCTGGGAAAGATCGATCCAGGGCACCTTGTTGTTCCAGTAGTTGATGTTGTAGTTGAGATAAGGAAAGGAATTTTTTTTCAATACCACATTTACAGCAAAAAAAGAAATGGTATTTTCAAGCCCCTTAATTCTTTTCTTGTACGCTGCTTTCAGTGTCTTGCCCTCTATCATATCGAGAGTGTTCTTAGGGTGAACATTGGAAATAAACAGGGGAGCGTAAAATTTGCGACCGTCTTCCAGTTCTGCGAATGATATTTTTTCTTCGTGCTCCACTAAACGAATGACTTTGCAGTGTTTTAAAATACGCCCTTGTCGTGAGGTGATCTGTTTTGAAAGCTCACGCGCTACCTGTGAACTACCGTTGATAAACCTGTATGAACTTTCTATGTAATGATTACTGATCAATGCATGAACATATAGTGGAGTTTTATTTCCTTCGCCTGCGTAAAGAAAATTATTTCCTGCAAGTACTCGTTGTAACTTCCTGTCTGAAGTGATGGATTCAATATATGCCTTTGTATCTTGTTCTAGTGCGGAAAGGGTTTCAATATAATCCCCCGAATGGAGATTATATAGCGGAAACTTGCGACAAATCTGCCGGATGTCGTCGCAATATTTCCTGATTGCCGGTTCTTCTGATGGAAACTGCTCTGAAAGTGTCCTGATAAAATTCTCATAACCCTGTGCAAATTTGTACCTCACCGGATCATCGCAGAAGGAAATTTCGTCAAAAACATCGTCATCTAACCGCTGAATTTTCAGTTTGTCCATGATGCCGAGATAATCGAAAATGCGATAGAGATTCTGTCCCTTGTCGAGCCCGCCTACATAATGTACCCCTGAATCAAAAATCACCCTGTTCCGTGAGTAGGACTGCAGCATACCGCCTATCTGCTTGTTTTTTTCGAGTACGCATACTTTTTTTCCTTCCAATGCGAAAATTGCAGCACAAATGAGACCACCGAGGCCACTTCCTATCACCCCGAGGTCGTAGTGATTCATCTTAGGGCGATTTTCCATGCGTTCTGTGCTCATCCAATTTTCGTAAATATGAATACATCGCTTGAAATAAAGGCCGAAGAATTATGGAGTAGTATTTTCATCCGGTGTTTCTCCGCCAGACTTAATAGGTGCCCCTTGTTTACTAAACTAATCGAATTAATTGTCTTGTTGAAACCAAGAAGCCGGATAGACATAAATTCTATAAATCTTGTGCTGTGCCTTTTTTTAGCCTGCTCCGCGTCGCCATCACGAACGATCATTCGGCCTCCGGTATTTAACATCCCGAAGCAGCGAATCAGTAATTCATCTTGTTGTTCTGGCAATAAATAGTGCAAGACATCAGCAATGATGATCACATCATAACTCTTGTATTCAACAGTTAAGACATCTCTGCATAAAAAGGTAACGTTGTCACTTTTTAAAAAGGAATGTGTAGCTGTTCCTATCTTTTCTTCATCATGGTCAATTGCAGTGATTTTTCGCTCCGGCGCTCTGAGCGCAAGTATATACGAAAGGAATCCGTATCCGCACCCTAGGTCAAGGATAGCGGCATTACTTGGTATGTGTTGGTGGAAGAATTCATAATATCCCTCCAACCGCATTTTGATCCGAAGGTACCACTCCAGCACCGGCCCTTTGTAGAGATAACCAGAGAGTAGAATTGGAGCGAAGTATGATTTGGACTCACAATCTCTTTTGAAAATATTGTATTCATTTTTGAAATACAGCGAAATTTTTTTAGCCCGCTCGCTATAGCTTGTCCCGTACTGTATATCTTCCGGATATATTGTGCAGGGCATTTTCATAGAAAGTGTGCCAGGGCATAAATAAAAAGTGCCTTTCGATGCACAGTGATAGGCACCATGTATCATCAGTGGTCTGACGGGAACGCATAGTTGCTCTGCAAGATAAAAGGCTCCTTTATGAAATCGGTGAATTCGGCCATCCATCGAGCGCGTTCCTTCTGGAAAGATAACTATTGAATATCCATTGTCAATAGTTTCTCTCAAGTAAGTGATATTTTCCTCTAAATTGTCCTTCAGTATTTTATACCCGGCAAGCCTTACCACCCCGCCAAATAGGGGAGAGCGGCTCACCCACTTGTTTGTGATCATTACAATCTTTGGACTGAGCATGATGCACAGTAAAATATCAAGATACGAGCTGTGGTTTGCGATAATAATAGATGGTTCACTGAAATTCTCTTTGAGACATTCTTTTGCTCTTTTCTTAATAAACGGATCCATATAGATCTGTGTTTGTGCAAAAACTTTGAGGCTGCGAGTCAATGCGAATTGTCTCTTCTCTTTTTTCAGGGGAAGAATCCTGAGAATTAGACCTGCAATAGTCAGCAACATCGCCCCAGTCACAAAAAAGGAATAAGTCAGAATGGTTCTTATAATACCTAAAAATGTTATTGGTGGAAGCCCGTTATGAGTGCGGGTGGTGATCAGTCGTTGAAATAAAATTGGCACAAGCACCTGCGACATAAAAAAGACGCTGACAATACCTATTAGTGAAATGCTTGCAATAGAGCGCATAGCAGGGTGCTTTGCAAAGATGAGTACTCCAAGCCCCGCAGATGCTGTTAATACAGAAAGAATGATGGAGGCACGAACAGCAGGAATAAGTTTCTTTCCGAGGTGGTATTCCTTACGCAGACCATCCATAGTAGAAATACTGAAATCATCGCCAAGACCAAAAATGAAAGTGGAGACCATGACGTTAACTATGTTGAACTCGATATTCAGCAATGCCATGACACCCAGTGTCCATATCCAACTGAGAAACATGGGCAAAAAGGAAATTAGAGTCAGTTCTATCCTCCCATAAGCGAAAAGCATTGAAATGAAAACGATCACTGCTGTCATGTTGACGATAATCGTGAAATCATTGCTGGTGGATTTTATAAAAATATTGGCGAGACTCTGGCGGTCAAAAACCCCGATACCGCTTTTTTTCAGACTACTCTTCACGTTTTCTCGTTGGGTCGAAGCGATACTTACCGGTGTGATGACCATTGAACGACCCTCTTTTTCTATAATAAAATCATCAAAAAATGCCTTCTGTATATTCCTCTTCATTTCTGTGGGAGTAGGAACATAATGATGAAATAGCAGTTTGCGGAAATTGTCTATCACCACATCAGAAAATCCAATTTTTTTGCATTCTGCTGAAACAACCGATATAAATTTTTCCTTTCTTTCACCGGCCCAGTAGTTGTTCCATTTTTCTATCCTCGCGTACTGAAGAGAATCAGATAGAAGAAAGGAAGAAATGGCTACAGATTTCACTACTTCTCCACTTTGCTTCAATCGGTCAATCTCTTGCTGATAGCTTTCATTTTTTTTCAAAGCCTGCTCAAGATTCTTTCCTTCGGAAATTACAAACAACGAACCAAGGGATGCTTCATTCAATCGCTCAAGTTTTTTTTCCGATGCCCTAAGTTCAGGGGTCATGTAATTCAGACTGTTCATGTCTTCATTGAACTGGACATTTCCGGCAAAAAATGAAAACACAACTGTTCCAACGATGATGAGTACAAGCAGATACTTATTGTTTTTGAGTGCTCTGAAAGAAATGCGGTCTATCCATCCTGTTCTCTCATTTTCCCTTTTGTGTAAAAAATGGGTGGGGATTAATAAGGGAAGAATAGCAATGGAACTGAATGCTGCCCCTATAAGACTGAGGCCGGCAAACAGGCCAATGTCTCTCAGTATGCTGCTCGAAGTAAACTGCAACGATAAAAAAGCTAATACAGTTGTCGCACTTCCAATCGTGAGTGGGAATGAAAGATCGGCAATGACTACTTCTTTATCTCTCGAAAATTTCAGGTGAGTCAATAAATGAAGTGAATAGTTGATTGCAATGCCCAGAATTACAGAGCCTGCACCTATGGCAATAATGGAGATGGAGCCTTTCAGCACCGATATCAACGCCAGAGAAAACAATCCTCCGAAAAGAGCGGGGAAAAGAATGAGAAGGGGTGCCAGTGGTTTGCGAAAGTAGCCAATGATGAGGAGTGCCATCAGCACGACCATGATCGAAAGAGTAAGTTTGGAGTCTTCGTGAATCTGAACTGCGTTGCCAACACCTACTATTGAAGCTCCAAATGCCGAAGCATTCACCGTTTGGCTTTTGATGTTGTTATGCCGGATGATTTCTTCCAGCCGGTTAACAAATACGGTGTTCCTCTTTGTGTCGGAAACCGGAATATTCCCTTGAAGGAAAAGAAGAATATTCCGGTGATCGCGTGTAATGATATATCCGTCATATAGCTCGAAATTCTCATCAAACTGAAGACGGCTAAGTTTGCTCAATACCCGGAAGGAAATTCCAACGGGGTCTTCAGTGATAATCTTTTTCGCTACAATACCGGATGGGGATAATAACTGATCAAAACTGTTCTGCAAACTGGATTGAGTGAAGCTATTATCGGAAAGAGAATCGAGCCATAGATAATCGCTCTCTTCAAGAAATGAGGGGAGGTAGTCGGTGACAGACTGAAAAATGTCAAACAATAGTTCTTCATCTACGCGGCCAGTCATTTTTTTGATGAAACCACTCATGCTATCGCGGATACCTTCTGTGAGCATTTCAGCAAAAGAGACAAGACTGTCTGGCTCTGCTGCTATAGTGCTGTCATTCAGCGACACCATGATTGTAGTGCGCTCGCCGATGGAAGAATTCCGATAAATGAAATTCAGATCCTTTGTCTCATCATCATCGGGGAAAAAATTAATAATATCTTCCTCTATTCGGATTCGAGAAACTAGAACGATCAATATGCCAGTGAGAATAATGAGGAATGAAAAAAAGATAACCTTATGCCGGAAAAAATAACTGTAAATGCCCGTAAAGAAAGATGACATACTTCAGGAATTTATTTTTTTACCAGCGTAATTAAAATATATGAAACAAGCCCAAAAATAATACCGGCGGCTGCTGCAAGCGTTATAGCCCCGAGAAAATACTGCTCTGTAAACTGGCCTATTGTTGCGAGGGTTAATTTATCTGAAAAGGAAATGGGTTCCGAATGCCCTCCCATCCATAACTTTCCTGTAAGATGACTTACATATAATATAATTGGGATCATCGGGGGTATGCTGATATGGGCTGCCAACACTACCAATGCAGTATTCAAGCGAAAAAAAATGGAAAGTGGAATGGCTACTGCTAATTGAAACCCCCAAATTGGAAAAATTCCCATGAATACTCCGAATCCAATTGAAAAAGCTTTTAAACCCGACGACTGCTGCGTATTAAACAACTTCTGAAAAAGATACTTTCTTAATTCTGCTTTCCGGAAATTCAGGAAAAAATTTCTTGGTCTGAACCATGCGAGCGCCAATGTTACCAGTACGGTGTTGAGCACACTGATACGAACAAAATCATGAATTGGACGAAAATGAGAAACCCTTTCTATTGGATCTGCATAATATACTTGTACCGGTATTTCCTCGATGTAAACCCCGCTCCATGCAGCCCTGACAAGTACTTCTATCTCAAACTCAAATTTCCGGGTAAACCACTTTTTCTGAACGAGTTTTTTCAAGGGATAGGCACGAAATCCACTTTGTGTATCTTTTAGCTTTATCCCCGTTTCGACATCGTACCAGAAATTGGAAAATTTTTTTCCAAAACTGCTTTTGCCGGGAACAGATAACTGATTCATATTTCGGACTCCAACAATGAGAGCTTCCGGATTTTTTCTAATTGCGTTGAAAAATACCGGGAGATCTTCCGCAAAATGTTGACCGTCCGAATCAATACTGACCGTATGGGTATAGCCCAATTCCCAACAAAAGGAGAAACCTCTGCGAAGTGCAATCCCCTTACCGGAATTTTTTTCATTTGATATTACGTGAATGCCTTCGATGGAGGCAAGAATTGAAGAGGTATTGTCGGTGGAACCATCATTGATTACTACTATATCATCTGACCATTTCTTCACATCATTGAGCACACCCAGCAATGTTTTATCATTGTTGTAGGTGGGAATGAGCACGGAAATTCGCACCGGTGTTTCAGCCTCCTTTTGGATCATATAGTGCCGGTGATTATAAGTGTCCCGGAAAAACTGAAAAAGCGGGTAGTGCCAGAGTCCAAATTGCATTTCACCCTGATTTCTTTGCCGATTTTCTCTTGTTGGATGAATATTTCCGGTTCAGGATGGTCAAATGGATTGAGAACCGCGAGGAATTTAATGTTTGATGCCTCCCTTATCATTAGCCTGCTGCCTGTATATTCTTCGAGTATCTCTCTCATCATGGCAATCATACAAACCCCTGGCAAAACAGGGTTCCCCGGGAAATGACCGGAAAAAACCTCGTGATGGCCGTTGATATGAACCTTTAGTAAAAGCTCATTACCGTTGCCCTGTTTTTCTGATACTGAATAGAGGCTATTCCTGAACATGAGAAAGATAACGCAGTATGATGCAACACAAAGGTAAGGTCTCCGGAGTTAGCGGAGAGAAGCAGAACCAGCCCCTGATTATAGATTAAAAACCGAATCGCTGATTCCTTGGTTTACTTTCTTTTCCTTAAATGTGAGCTTAGTGAGGTCTCCCGATGGTTCGACAAGGCTAATAGTCTGAGCAGTAAAATCTATTTTATCAACCTCGAGTACGATCTTGCTAAAAAAATCTTTCAGCGTTTTGGATGTGGGTGTCATTTCGATCAGGTAACTTTTATTGTTTTCAAACACCTGAGGTGTAAAGTCGCCGCAATCAAAGACCGTCCCTTGTATGCAGGATAGAATGATCTCGTTCAGTTTTTTGAAAATTCGGCTACCCCCACTGTTTACACTGGTTTCCTTTCCTCGGTCTTTTATTTTTACTTTGCCATTGTTCAAGACCATGATATACGAATGAGGCTGGATATACTCAATTTTCAGCCGGCTGTTTTTCTTGAACCAGAACAACCCTTCTGATTTCACCTTTTCTTTCACGGCCTGCATTGATTTTTCCT
>JADLBA010000102.1 GCA_020848015.1 Crocinitomicaceae bacterium
ACGATGCCCAATAATATCCCCGAAAAAAAATCTTTCGGACGCATTCTGTACCCCGCTGTAAAGAAATGCCGCACAACTACTGTCAGCCCGATCACCGCAGCCGTAAAAAAAGGAACACAGGAAAAGAGTTGCAGCTCACTTTCCGTAACGGGCATTTTTGAAAAGTGAGCAAGGGAAAAATCAATAACAGTACTTATAACAAGTATTAGCAGCGACCAGCCGATGAATTTTGTCTCAATCATTTTTTCACCCTTTCTGTACGAGCTGAGAACCACCCCGGCAAGCGCCATTAATATGATGACGACACGCAAAAAACCGACGTGCTCATCCGGATCAGAAAGTGCAATCAATAATACTGTCAGTGCGAGAGACATTTTTGAAGCAATAGACGTTGAGGCCACTCCCATCTTCTGCGATGCAAGAGCCATCAGATAAAACATTCCGATAAAAACAGCGCCGAGGCAAAGAGCGGCAATAAACCACGATGGAAACTCCATCGCCGAATGCATTGCTTCTGGAAGATCATCTACCACCACAATACCTATCGCGAGCGCTACTACATAATTTGCTACAATGGCTTCAAAAACATGAATGTTTTTTTTTCCAAACCATTTAAAAAGTAAAAAAATAGCCGACGATGTCAGAATGCTTAATAATAGATAGATCATTCGCGGAAATAAATGAAAAGATGATCTTCACCGATTCTTTCGGATTTATTAGCAGAAAACGGAATAACAGGTGCAGTCAGACCTGACCCAAAAGTTACCATAGAACTGAATATACGAGCCTCATCCCACCACCCTGATTTGATGAACGATTGTAAAATGGCCTTTCCCCCTTCAACTAAGACCGAATGAATTCCCATTTCATATAGAGCGTTCAGCCAGTGTGCGGGAGTAGAGTCGGGGAGGAGTACTCGACGTATCTTGTCGTTTGTCTTTCCTTCTGCACACTGAATATTGAACACACAAGTCGTTCCCTCTTCCTCGAATAAAGCAGAAGTTAGTGGCATACGGTTATAGGTATCAATTACAATACGCAGCGGATTTTTTCCATTTATACCTCTTACTGTCAACCGGGGGTTGTCTTTCAACACAGTGCCGATACCGACGAGTATCGCGTCCTCCTCCGCCCGCCAACGATGAACTAATCTCCTTGACACAGATCCGCTGACCGGATAAGAACCAAGATATCCTGACACTCGCTGCGGATCCATAAAGGCATCCGCACTTTGAGCCCATTTTAAAATCACGTACGGGCGCTTTTTCAGATGAAAAGTAAAAAATCTCCGGTTGAGATGCTCTGCTTCATCGCGACAAACATTCTCAATAACCTCAATACCTGCATTGCGAAGTTTTTGAATGCCTTTACCGGCAACTGCGGGGAAATGATCGCTACATCCAATTACTACCCTCGGTATTTCATTCTTTATGATCAGATCAGCACAGGGAGGTGTTTTCCCATGATGCGCACAGGGTTCAAGGTTCACAAACAACGTGGCACATTTTAATTTCGAGGGATCAGAAACCGACCGGATGGCTTCCTCCTCTGCATGAGCCTGCCCGGCAATTTTATGAAATCCTTCTCCGATAATCCTGCCTTCTGAAACGAGTACGCTTCCCACCATCGGATTTGGCGAAGCGGTCTGCTGCCCATTTCGCGCCAACTGAATGCATCGTTGCATATATAAATCGTAATCCATTCTGCGGGAGTTGTGGCCGCGAAGGTAAGGGTGTTGCTGATTATGCTTTGATAGTTGCTTCAGGGATGAGGCATTTTTAATGCTTCCTTCCCAATGATAATTAACAAAATTTTAGTACTATCCTATACATAGTAGTGTGTTACGTATATATCTTTGCTTTGTCATCTGTATGTATATCATTATAAAAAACACGCCTGTGAAAGATGCGAAAATGATCTATTCTAACTTAGCGATTGCGCTTTGTACACTGATTATTTACACAGGGACACTTGTTATTACTCTTGATCAAAATAATTCTGCGCAGAAGAGAAATTATAATTCTGCTTTCCGGGCAGAAATGGAAAGTAAAGATGAACCAATCATAAATTCTTCGGCAAGTTTCTCTAAGCCTGATACATCTGTCATCAATCCATAAAAGAAAAAATTTATATTGCTATGGACATTGAAAATGCCAAAGCCCAGATGCGGAAAGGAGTGCTTGAGTTCTGCATTCTTTCTGTCTTGCAAAGAGGTGAGGCATACCCTTCCGATATAATTTCCGAATTAAAAAAGGCAAAACTCATCATTGTTGAAGGAACACTTTACCCTTTGCTAACCCGTCTTAAAAACGATGGTTTGCTGAGTTACAGATGGGAGGAAAGCGCACAAGGCCCGCCGCGTAAATACTATTGTCTCACTGATCGGGGGAAAATTTTTCTCGGCGAACTAAAAAAAACCTGGCAGGAATTAGCTCATGCCGTCAATCAAACCACAAAAGCCTGATACCATGAATAAAACTATTTCAGTGAACCTTGGAGGTTCCGTTTTCTATGTAGAAGAAGACGCTTTTAATCTTTTGAAAACCTATCTCGACCGCATCAAATTGAACTTCAACGATAGCCCTGACGAGGAGGAGATCATGGCTGACATTGAAGTAAGAATTGCCGAACTTTTCCTCCAACACCTCGATGAAAGGAAAAATGTGGTCATCCGCAAGGATGTGGAAGAGATGATTGCCATCATGGGGCAGCCGGAAGATTATAATGTAGGTTCGGAAAGTTCGCGGAGATACGATCATTCCTCCGTGCGAAATAGATCCCGCCGGCTATTTCGCGACTGTGATGATGCCAGAATTGGTGGTGTATGCGCAGGTATCGGCCATTATCTTGGCTGGGATCCGGTAGTGATCCGCATCCTGTTTGTAGTCATTGGTATTGCTTCTGGAGGTAGTGTGATTTTAGATTATATCATTCTATGGGCGATAGTGCCGGGGGCAGAAACAACCGGCGAGAAATTGCAAATGAGAGGTGAGCCGGTGAATGTGGACAATATTCGCCGCTTTGTCCGCGATGAAGCCCGAAAAGCGGGTGAAAACATCAACAAATGGAGTAGTAACGCATCAACGTCTGCTGTAAATAATGGAAGAGAAATAGTATCCGGTATCGGAAAAGTTGTTTCAAAAATTATCGGAATTATACTATTGTTCATTGGCATCGGGATGTTCATTGGACTCACGGCACTGATCTTCTTTTCCCAGATCAGCATTTTTGGCCAACAGGTAAACATTCAAACAATGAACGCGCTGATCTTTAATGAGGATGGTTCATGGTGGATGATAACGCTCGGAACCTTGCTCGTAATTGGAATACCCGCAATAGCGATGATCTATGCTGCGATTCGCCTGTTAGTCGGCGTTACCCGCAGAATAAGAGGATTTTCTTGGACAATGGCAGCACTGTTCTTTTTTGGACTCTCTATTCTATTCGTTGGCGGCCTTCTCTTTGGAAAAGAATGGATGCGTGATGCTTCGTTGAAAAGCGAGCTGGTACTTCCCGCATCTTCTGATACACTGTATGTAAATGTTGCGAATGATACAGTATTTACTGGAAGAATGCCAATGTGTCACCACGGCTTTTTTGACCTTGTAAAAATTGCTCCTGAATCCGTTACCTATGGTGAGCCTGTTAAACTTGACTTTGACATAGCGACAGATGATTCGTTCAGTATTAGAGTGGAACGAAGTAGCAATGGCCCCAATCTCGAATCCGCCGGAAAATACGCAGAATCAATCATATATAATTATGAACTACACGGTGATACGCTCGATCTTTCTCCGTTTTTTACTACGCCATCGGCTGACAAGTACCGGGGGCAGGAAGTAGAAATTACGATCCATGTACCCGTTGGAAAATCAGTGCATTTTGGAGAGCATATCGGCTTTATTAACTGGCACGATAAGTTTGCAGGGAAAGTAGTTACGATGAAAAAAAGTGGTTGGGAAGAATATGACCATGAATAAACAGGCACTCAGATATCATGGATGAGGAGTTACCCATTCCTCACCATCTTCAAACACTTCCTTTTTCCAGATCGGAATCGTCCTTTTCAGTTCATCCATCAGAAAAGAGCAGGCTTCAAATGCCTGTTCACGGTGGTGAGCCGCAATGGCAGCAATCACTGCTATCTCTCCCGGTTTTACTTTGCCAATCCGGTGGTGAAGCAAAATGGAGTCGGGCGACCAGCGATCTTTGATGATTGCAGTAATCCTCTGCAATTCCTTCTGCGCCATTTGCTCGTAGGATTCAAACTCGAGATGAACTACCTTTTTTCCATGGCTCAGTTCCCTGACGGTCCCCACAAATATTACCTCTGCACCTGTGGCAGTTGAGCGAATAAAACTTTCACACGCAACAATATCCAGCGGCACAACACAGATAGCAAAAAAAACGGAAGGTTGTTTACTCATAATTATCCTCCTGAAACGGGTGGAATTATTGCGACTTCATCATTTTCAGTAAGAATGACAGAGTCTTCCACATACTGCTGGTTTACCGCTATTGCAAACGAAAGCGGGCCAAGTTGTGGATAGGTTAAAGATAGAAGGCTGCGCAGTTCACTGACAGTAGCATTATCCGGCACCTCAAATGTTGTACTTCTCTTGCCGGCAATTTCATGAGCAATTCCGAAGATCAGCAGACGAACAGTCATAATATATTCAGTCAATTGTGATGGCACAAATATGAAAAAATAATCGAACGAAACCGGAAACCGCTCAGAATTTTACAAATGGTTTCTAAAAAATACTGTATGTAATATGTTTTTGGCGCCAGAGTTAACCTCTATTGACACTCAGGGATGAAACAAAATTCTATTAATCTTAAAAAGAAAAATTGAGTAAATCATAGCAACGTAAACCGAATAAGCATTCGGCTCTATTGATTAGTTTGCAA
>JADLBA010000103.1 GCA_020848015.1 Crocinitomicaceae bacterium
AAGTTTACTCATGGGAATTGGAACCCGTTCTCAGATACAGCGTCGGACACCTCGGCAAAGGACCTCTGGCGTTGAATGGAATAGAAAATATTGTGTTCGATAAAGATACTTACAAAATATATTTTCTATGTGATAAAAAGAGGGAGCAGCGCATTTTCCAGTTCCTTGTTAAACCACCGGTACCTGAAAACACGCTGACCTTCGATGTAAACAATGGCAATTTGCTGGTTTATTTTAATAAAATAAAATCGCGGTCAGTAATAGGCTACGGCCTGCTCACTACATCCTCCGATAATCAAGACTCTATCGCGGTAAAGACTACTTCTATGGTATGTCAACTCAATGAACTGGCAGACAATCTCAGTCTGTATCATTACGGGCTGGTAAGCATCAGCCAAAGTGATTATTCAGACCCTACCCCTGGCTTCGATAACTATTTTGGATACGGGAAACGCCTATTAGCTGCAAAAAGATACGAGGATGCTGTTGCAGCGTTTCAGAACGCACTCGATCTGATGGGACGACCTGCTAAAATGATCGAATATATTTCGTCCGAACTATGCAAGGAAGGTATTCTACTTGCTCAACAATCTGAAATTAACAGGGCGCTCAGGCTGCTTAAATACGCATTTACTCTCACGCCGAAAGATATTCCCACACAACAGGCATATCGCTCTGTGCTGATCTCATATTTCAGACAACTCGCCAACCGCGAAGATACCGAGGCTCTTATGGATGAAACGAAAAGGATGATAGTAAGCGAAGGATTGCGCCCTATCGTATTTGCAGCATTAGATTCAGTCGCCCTTGAAATGGGAAAAATACCGAATGAGCATTCGATCAACAATGCAATTTATATTGAAAAAAAACTGATCGAATGGGATCCTGATGGAATCGGTTTTTTTAGCTCCCTGGCTCAGCTCTACTATGAACTCTATGTATTTAAAAGTAATGTGGGCGCACCAGGATCGGAACTTGATGTCGCTCTCACCGAAGCGGAGAAATATGGAATTCGCGCACTTAAAAAATTGAAAGAAACGGGAAATCCATATCACCATGTTCAGACTATTTACCTCGAAACACTGAACGCAGAAGGTAAATTCGCAGAAACAGAACGGCTGGCCCTCAACGAACTCTCTGCCTCTTCATTATCACTCAGCATTGCACAAGCAGTTATTTACAGAAAGCAACTTGCTACGGCATTCGAAGGACAGGCTGAATATGATTATGCAGTAGGTGAATACGACAGGATACTCTCGCTCGATCCAGATAATAATGAGGTATTGGAGAGAAAAGCAAAAGCACTGTTCACAAATGCAAAATTTAATGATGCTAAAGAGATATATCAACTCTTGCTTGTACAGGACCGGAACAATGCCCGCTTCATTGCAGGCATCGGGAATGCTGAACTGTTGATGGGGAATTATGCGGAAGCTTCTTTCCAGTTAGAAAAAGCCATCCGGCAAGATCCATCTGACCGTTCTTTTTATGGATCATTGGCCGAAGCCTTCGACAATGCCTCCAATTACAAAAAGGCTATAGAATGTTATGAGGTCGCTATCCAATACCAGTCGGATATGCTTGACATTGCCCGAAAACGTATGAAATCTGAAAAAGAATTACGTAAAACCGGCGACCTGTTAAACTATTACAGGATGAAGTTCGCCTCTCTGAATGAACTTACAGGAAATTCCGCAGAGGCAATCGTTGCCTACTCCAGTGTGATTGAGTCAGACCCAAAGAATGCCCCCGCCTATTATGGACTGGGTAAAGCCTCGCTAAACGCCGGGCTTGTCTATGATGCTGCAAAGGCTTTTAACGAAGCTGCCAATCTTGAACCGTCCAGAGAAGAATACTCGAACGCCTTTTCCAACGCGATAAGTTTGCGCAGTCAAGTAGCTGCTAACCAGGCTCCACTGAATATAGTTGACATTCATCTAAAAGAATTATTCCCCTCACTCTATCGGAATTATGCCGATATCAGCCTGCTTCCTGTAGGAGAAGTAGTAATCGCAAACAACACCTCATTGCCGATTACCCCCTCTTCGATTAAAGTCTTTGTAAAAGGCCTAATGGATGAGCCAACCTTTATAAAATCTCCGGTACTTGTTAGCTATTCTAACACGTACGTGAAACTGACTGCACTTTTCAACCCGGAGATACTTGCTACTGAGACCGATCAATCATATCAGATGGAGGTTGAAATAGAATACGTAAAAGATAAGAAAACACTGAGATCAGTTAAAGCAACGACTTTTGTATTGCATGGCAGAAATGCAATATCATGGTCAGACAAAAGGCACTTGGCTTCTTTTGTTTCTCCAAACGTGAAAGAATTCATTGAATTCAACTATATGGCAGATCAGTTCTTCAGAGACAGCCCACAACACGGGCTGAACAAAAAAATTCTGAAGGCTCTGCAGGTTTATACTTTACTTAACCACGACCGGTTCTTTTATATCCCTGATCCGGTACAGAGCTTTGCAACCGTCACTACCAATACTGATATATTGGATGATATACAGTACCCTGCTGAAACTATGAAGAAAAAAAGCGGTGATTGTGATGATCTTGTAGCAATGTTCTGCGGCCTCCTCGAAAGCGCCGGTATTGCCACTTCATATATAGATGTACCCGGACACGTGTTCATGGCTTTTGATTCTGAAATCAAACCCCATGAAATTGCCAATTACGGTTTAGCCCCAACAGAAGTTATCATACAACAGGGAAGTGTATGGCTACCCATTGAGACTACTCTGGTCGGAACACAGAATTTTATGATGGCCTGGAAAAGCGCTGCAGAGCGCTATTACCATGAACTGACCTCGGGTAACTTTCCCGAACTGGTGGCACTTGCGGATGCGCGCACCGTATATTTACCATCCAATTATGTCCCCGAAGGTTTTATTGCAGAACCTGTCAGAGAACTTAAAGTGCTGGATGAGTATAATTCTCTTGTGGGAGAATTGCTGATGAAAACCAACCATACTGCCATAACGGAAATGGAAAATCGCTACCAACTTGAACCGGGTAATATCTATGTCAAAAATAAATATGCAAGTGTTCTTGCACAGACAGGCGAATCGAAGAAAGCAGAAGAAATTCTTCTCGAAGCATTGGATCTTTCGCCAGGAAATGCCGCTGCGCTGAATAATCTCGGCAATATCTATTTCATGAAAAAGGATAATAAAAAAGCTTCTGATTACTACCAGAAAGCATACGATGCCGATCCAATAGACGCTGAAATATTGATCAACCTTTGTAAAACAAGATTACTCGATGGCGAAAAAGCTCAGGCTAAATTTTATTTTGATAAGGCTGTTTCTTTGGATGCAGAAATAGGATATATTTATGACTTTTTGAAGGATAAAATGAAGTAATTTTTTTATAACGCAGAATGAGAGAATTTAATTATCATAACTCACTAATCATCTAAATTTCCGAGTCATGAAAAACATTATTTGTGTTCTGAGTATTTTATTGTCCGGTTATACATCTTTCGCACAATCGAGTGATACAACAAGTGTAGGAAAGATTGTATATTATGAGGGAAAAGTAGAACTGGGAGCCGGTGGAAAGTGGATTCCCGCCAAAATCAATGCTCCTGTGCGCAGAAATCAGACTATTCGTATCCCCGGAGACGGTATGTCGGAGATCACTTGGACAAACGGTTCCAAATCCATTGTTGGCCCCAATTCCAATATTCCAATTGATGGACTTTTCAGTAAAAGTAATAACAGGGCAAAAGCAGAAACAGAGGGCGTATTCAACGACTTTAAAACAATGTTTACCTCCAACAGCAAATCCTCTCGCTCACAGGAAGGGGGAATTCGCCGCACACAGGCAGAGGCCAGGGAAAAAGAAGAACCTGGTCAGTTGTATTGGAAAGAAGACAGGGAAATTACTTTTGATGAAGCCTTTGCCTTTTACGAAAACGGAGATTACGGAAAGGCAATTGCCGCATTGCATTCCTTTACCAGCCAAAAGCCTGACGATGAACTGGCTAAGTATGCATATTTCGCAGAGGGGCACTGCTATATTATCATGAACAATCCTCTCAAAGCAAAAGAAATTTTTGAGCGATTTATCATGAAATACCCAAACGACACACTGAAATCTTATGCTGAAAAAGTAACGGCAAATCTCTGAGCCATGGCTTTATGAAAGCAAGAAAGGGCTTAGTTTTATTTGCAAATGCTTTAGTACTTGCCTTTGCTTGTCTATTTGTTGCCGAGGGGCTTGTATTTGTTTCACAGCTAATGGCAAGACCTCCGCTGGAAGGTCTCGAAAATCAATTGATTGACCTCGCTTTTGGAGTCAGAAAAGAAAATAGTTTTCACCGGCGTGTTACTGCCGACAGTATTGTTATTATTGATATTGACGATGCTAGCATAGAGCGTCTTGGAAGGGCACAATTGTGGCCGCGTGCCTATGATGCCCATACCATCAGGTATATCGCCTCTGGCCACCCTCACTCCATAGGTATTGACCTTTTATATACCGAAACCGATTCCCTCCTGCCCGCTTATTCAGAGATGCTGAGTGAAAAAGGGTTCAACCATTCAGATAGTATCATCAATGCACTCAGCACCGATCATGAACTTTCTGCCTCAATAGCTGAGGCAGGAAATGTTTACCTCAGCTTTTTTGATGACGATGCAAAATCCAGTTCGTTGTTCAATCCTGAATCGCTGAATGGTCTGCGGCTTTTCAAGGGGACGACAGAAACGAGGGAAATTCTAAAACTCAACTATCCTGTATTGCCGATCAAAGAATTTTTATACGGGGGACGCGCCACCGGAGCCATCTCTATGCCTGCTGACCAAGGGGGAGCGATCCGATATTACCAACTGATAAAACGTGTGCCCGGAGACTCCTCTCTATTCCGGTTCGCTGCAAATTTCCCTTTCTATATGTTGATTGATAAGATAGGGATTTCGGACAATGACGTAATTGTCCAAAAAAATAGCATCAGGCTCGGTGACAAAATGACTATCCCGTTGAATAAAGACGGTGCATTCCGCATCAACTGGCTGGGAAACAATGAGAAAATCAGGCATATTTCATTTTATAAAGTCCTCGGCGAGTTGATACCTCCTGAATTTTTTGAAAACAAATACATATTCTTTGGAGCCAGTGCATCCGGTCTCCAAGACCTGAAAACAATTCCTTCAACAGCAGAAAAAACTCCTGGTGTTGATGTTCATGCAGTCGCCTTTTTAAATATGATCAACGGTAGGTTTCTCCACGAGGTATCAGAAAGGGATGCTCTGCCCTATTTTTCTGTGTTGAGTCTATTGCTCATAATGCTGTTTCTCCTGCTACGTCCACTATTCGGATTCCTTGTTTCAATAGCACTTGTCTTCGGCGAAGTCTTCTCTTTTGTTCTATTTATTTTTCCCAGGTATAGTCTCGTTTTTCCCATCGTAACCCTGATGCTGTTGACATTCCTATCCTATATTATTGCAAGTCTATATTCCTATTTTGTGAGTGAGAAAAAGAGCCGGCGGCTGAAAAATGCTTTCAGTTCGTATGTCTCCCCTGCGATCGTCAACCAAATCATCCGAAATGCTTCCGCGTTGAATCTCGGAGGTGAAAAAAAACACCTCACTGTTTTGTTTTCTGATATACGTGGATTCACCTCTTTTTCAGAACAACTCGATCCGCAGGAACTGGTAGCAGTACTGAACGACTATCTCAGCCAGATGTCGGAGGTGATATTCAAACACAATGGGACGATTGATAAATTTATTGGAGATGCTATCATGGCGTTCTTTGGCGCTCCTGTTTCTTTGAAAAATCATGCAGATAACGCCTGCCATGTTGCACTGGATATGATGGTCTGCCTGAAAAAAGTCAATGCCCACCTAATGGAACGCGGACAACCACCGCTGGCAATCGGTATAGGATTGAATTCGGGAGATATGACTGTTGGAAATATCGGCTCCCGCCGCCGATTCGATTATACTGTAATCGGCGATGCAGTTAACATCGGCTCCCGTCTCGAAGGAATGACAAAATTTTTTGGAGTCGGAATCATCGTTTCAGAGACTACGAAAAAAGAATCAAGCCCCGGTGAATTCCTCTTCCGCGAATTAGGCTCGGTGAAGGTGAAAGGAAAAGAAAAGCCGGTAGATATATTTCAATTGGTCGCGGTGAATGGAAATGCCCCTGATACAGAAAATCTAATTCGATCGTGGACTACTGCCTTTGATGCTTTACAACGGAAAGACTTAAAGCAGGCATCAGCAATATTCAAAGAGTACCTTGAACAGTGGCCGGGAGATATTCCCGCTACTTACTATATACGACAATGTGAAAAGTTTGCGGGTAGAGAAGAAGAGTTCAACCTGATCATTACAATGGAAAGTAAATAATGAGGCATTTAATTTTTAATCGCAGGTACAGGGAACTTATCAGGTAGTAGAAATTAATGCAAGATTTCCTTCCTATCCATTCGTTTCCCTTTCCATCTGACGACTGCTATGCAGAGGAGAATCACTCAAATAGGGGACTTTACCGGAAGGTACCACTTTCGATGCTTTTTCAAGATGCACATCCTGATCATCAAAAAAAATGTGTGCTCCGAATACCTTCAGCACTTTATCTTTCGGAAGCCCGCCCATTAGGTAAAGTTGATCCACATATACACCCCATTTGCGGATGGTCTTGATCAGCCTCATGTGGGAAGGTGCACTTCTCGCAGTGACAATGGCAAGCCTCAACGGAGTCAGTTCTATCGAAGATGGAAGATGTGCCTGAATTTTTGATAATTTCATCAGAAGTTTGGCAAACGGGCCTTCCGCCAAAGGAATATCCTCGTTTTCTACTTCGTACTTCTGAAAAGCCTCCAGCCCTTCCTTTTTATAGCGCTGTTCCGACTCGTCTGAAAACAACACCGCGTCAGCATCAAATGCAATCCTGACCTGACTGTCCGAAGGATCAAAAGTAGTAGGAGGCGAATAAATACAGGCCGCAGCACACATTCTTGAGTCTATGATAAGTTGCACATCCCGTGCATCTTTGCTCAGGAAAAGATCCACGTCGAAAGCACCCATAAAAGGTGCCAATGCTTCACCTCCCGTTAGTGCCATCCGCGTAATATCAAGGCCG
>JADLBA010000104.1 GCA_020848015.1 Crocinitomicaceae bacterium
CACACTTCTCCATCAAGGTCTTCCTGAATACAAAAAACATCTTTGCTCGGAAGTCCTCCCTCACCATCTTCGTCAGTCAGTAGTTTGAAGTTATCGTCGCTCTGTATTCCAATGGTTCCGTTGTGATCCAGGACGAGAATTCCCTTACCCGGAACCACAGCCCAAATCTGATTGAACTGGGTTGCGTACATATCACCGATCTTATCGGTCTCATTCAGCAGAGGGGAAAAGCCGAAGGCGTAAAAATTATTTCCTGATCGCACGTGCAGATGGTGTTCTGCATAGCTGTTGCCAATCCATAGATTCCCGTAGAGATCATAAGCGAGCCCGGCAACTCCGGTCCATCCGGGAGCCCAGTCGTATCCGGCTTCTTCCAGCGTGTTGTCGCCCGTCTGAGAATTGTAAATGCGGATAGAGCCGTCGCTTTGTTTTTCGACTAAACCTTCATCCCACGAACCAAAGGAAACACGTGAATTATTGTTAGGGTCAATAGCTACTGTCATCATATCATTGATGCCTTCTGTATCGTTGATGCCGTTTCCCGGATTGATAGTAACCCACTGTTCGTTGACAAATCCGGAGAGCGGAGCCTTATGCCAGGTGTTGCCCCAGGAATCATTGACTCCACCGTGAGCAATCCAAAAATTTTTGTTGTAGGCGCTGAGCCTTCTGACTGCTGCTTCTGCCGGCCCCTGCGGGCGAACTATCAACTTTGCCCCATCGTTTTTTCGCCATAACAACCCTCCTTTATCATCCGCTGCCCATACACCACCATAAAGATCAACTACTGCGTTATTGCAATTAACAACAACCCCCTGATGCGTGGTTTCGTTTACGTTCATAAAGAGGTCGTTATGGAAGATCATGTATGAACCCGAACCGGCGAGTGTGAGCCATCCGCCGCCGCACCACATATTGTTGTAGAACATTCCGTCGTACTGGGCAAAAACTTCCCAATTGCCACCGCTCACAGGCCTTTTATAGATGATGTCCTGCGTTTCTCCAGCAATATTGATGAAGAGATAGTCAACGAAAAACTCGATTTCTTTGACTGCGCCCATGGAGGGAAGGCCGGCATAGTCAGACCAGTTTTGATAGTTTGAGAGAAAACTGTTGGAAAGGTCAGCTACTTTTATTCCATTGTCAGTAGCGGCATAGATCCTATTGTCAAAAATAGCCACGTCGTTCACCTTTACCTGGCTTCCTCCCGAACCGATAATATAGGTAGATTTAATTTCCATTTTTTCAAGATCGAGCACTACAATGCCTATACCGGTACTCAGATAGACTTTATCACCATAGGGAAGTATATCGTAAATTCTCTTGTCTCCGATCAGGCTGCTGATCTTGATATCAGGGATATTGATTTGATATCCGTCGAACAGAATATCAAGGTTCCCATTCTGGTACCCGACAATTACTGACCGGTGATTCTGATCGTATTCTATCGAACTGATACCCACATCGGATAGCCGGTTGATCTTAGAGATACGTTGAAGGTCGCTCTCGAACGGGTTGTAAAAAAACATGGAGTAAGGAGTAGCGCAGTAGATATATCCCTGCTCGGTTACACAGACATCTATTGTCTGGCCATAAGGCAAATGATCGCGCCAGGTACCGGTACTGAATTGTGCAATAACACAGTGAGCGAGAGAGAAAAAAATAAAAAATAAAATGTATTTCATCAGGGCAGTAATGCATTAACTACAAAGTACACATAAAAATTATTGGCTCCATTCAATAAAGGGGGGGCAACAATAATAATTTTTGATTTCAAAAAATCAGGTAACGTTGAAAAAGCAAAAATGGTGTGAAAGTACGTTCAAAAGAAGATGCATTTTGAGATAACTATCAGAGGTGAAATTATTTGCTCCCTTGATTATTTATGAAGTATGAAGGTGACAGAATCATTGCAATGATAAACGTTCACCGAATCTTCTATTTCACGGAATTTTACTTTTATGATATGGCTTCCACATGGACGAGGCTTATTGGATTAAAAAAATACCCGTATAGGGCGATGAACAGCAGAATATTTGTTGCCGGAGGAATTAGCTATTATTTCTATTTCGGTTGAGTACATTGAAGGAAAAATCTGGAGAGGAGCCTATTCACAAAAGGGCATTTTAAACAGAAATCTCTCTACAAATATTTCCCGCGGGAAAAAATTGAAAGTAAAATGCAGATCGAAAATACTTTGTAAAGAAATCTTATGTTTTTCCATACAAAACACGGTGGATGATCGAATTGCTTTTCAAGCAAATCAAACAAAGCTTTCCTCTCCAGTATTTCTGGAGCGAATCTGAGAATGTGGTAAAAATCCAAGTTTATATGGTGCTGATCGCACAGTTACTAATGGCCGTGCTAAGAAAGAAGTCGCAACCCAAAAAGTCATTCGTCTATGTGACCACCACCATTCGCCTGCACCTAGTGAACCATGCGAATATTTACGAATTTATTCAGAATGCCAGAAAGGCTTGGACAAAGGCTCACCCGCCCTCCGACATTTTCAACACAGCCTAAAATTAAATTCGGAATTTTTATAACTCAATGTCATCAAAGCCAGGTGGAAGGGGTATATTCGTGAATACCCAATTTTAGTTGGACAACAATGATTCAATATAATTATGATTTTCCCACCTAATTTTGTTAAATAAAAGAATTTTGGAAGCTACAAAGGCGATTGAAAAAGGATGTGCGGATCGTTGATAAAGTATTTTATAACTCGTGATATTGGTTGACTCTTTAATTTTTTCACCAATTGCAGCAATAATTATTTCTATCTATAAAAAAAGATGTTTACAGGAAGAATAGACACCCGTTCTTCTTTTTCATTCAGGACTAAAGCAGCTACCTGATGAGTGAGTGTAATAACTTAATGGCTTGTGTAATGAATTTTCTGATGCAGAGAGGTGCAATCTCACTGTTTACAATGGAACACTTGCTGGCACGATTGACCTGGATAGCTGCTAAGAAAATTCGAACGCTCCCTTTGAAAAATAGTTTTTAAATATTTTGATTTTCTGGGGTATGCCCAGAAGCAAAGTAAACGGCAAAGTCTGCCGTGAACAATTAGCCGCCGGAGTCGTTATGGAATGCATTCCATCCCTGAGCAGTAAGAGGTATGAGGGTTCCGCTGCGCGTCACTAAATTGCAACCGGATTCCTGTAGGGTGATGTGTCCGATGACTGTGAGGCTTGGGTTGCCCTTCATTTTTTCGTAATCGCTTTGCCGGATGGTGAAGAGGAGTTCATAATCTTCACCACCACTGAGGGCAACAGTTGTCGGGTCTAGTCCGAAATCCATCGCCGCCTTGATCGTTCCGGGATCTATGGGAATCTTGTCTTCGTAAAGATCACAACCGACGAGGCTTTGATCGGCGATGTGCAGTATTTCTGAAGCGAGACCATCGGAAATATCAATCATCGCGGTGGGTTTTATATCGAGCCGTTGCAGTAATTCAATGATATCTTTTCTTGCCTCAGGTTTCAATTGACGCTCAAGAATATAGTCAAAGCCTGCCAGGTCTGGTTGTGCCTGCGGGTTGGCCCGGAATACTTCTTTTTCTCTTTCGAGTACCTGAAGTCCCATATATGCGCTTCCGAGGTCGCCGGAAACTACCAGCAAATCGTGTTCTCGTGCCCCTGCACGGGTTACAATACGGTTTTCAGCAGCCATCCCTATGGCTGTGATGCTGAGAACGAGACCTGACCGTGAAGAGGTAGTGTCGCCGCCCACCAGATCCACCCCATACCAGTCGCAGGCTTTCTGAATTCCCGAATACAACTCTTCCAGTGCTTCGAGTGAAAACCGATTGCTGACAGCTAAAGAAACCGTTAGCTGCGTAGGGATCGCATTCATTGCATACACATCGCTCAGATTCACCACGATGCTTTTATACCCCAAGTGCTTTAGGGGGGTGTATATCAGGTCGAAATGAACCCCTTCTACAAGCATATCGGTTGTCACTACTACATGATCTCTCTTTTCTGGAGCAATGATGGCGGCATCGTCGCCGACTCCCCTTACTGTCGTGGGGTGTTTTGGAACAAAGTATTGTGTGAGGTGTTTGATGAGACCAAACTCACCGAGAGTTTCCAGTTCAGTTCTGTTTTGCTGCATTGTGTGCAATTCGTGGTACAAAAATGAGGTAAATTAAGAATTCCACATCAATTCTTCCTCATCGTGCATAAAGCAAAGAACAAAATCAGTTTTGTCCGACAAAATAAAATAATTGGAAATGGCTGATAATTCGTCATAGTGCTTTTTATTTTGAAAAGCAGGGGGCTATGCCGAACTGAACTGGTTTGGCAATGGAGATATATTTTTTCGCTGTCTTTGGTAGGTATTTAACAAGCTTGCCAAGCTGATGTAATTGAATAAATGCAACCTCAGCACAGTAACGAACACACTAAAGGCCACTTTAGAGCGGTGCTGGTAGTGAATAGCACTCAATAACAATAGGGCAATTAAAGCGCACCATATCTGTATTTCAACAGCATTTTGGTTATCCCCTACAAAGTATTTCAACGGAAAATTTTGCTTTAGCTTTTTAAAGAACAATTCTACCTTCCATCGGTATTTATATAAATGCAATGGTAGCAGCCTCTAATTCAACGTTTATTTTTGATACAAATCTTCCTAAACAGCTTTGAATATACTGGCTGGGGGTCTATTGTTCACGTCGCTGAGGATACTGCGGGGTGGCACATAGCTAATGTCTAAATGGTTAAGCTTCCCTTGAGCAATACCGGGGCAAAGCATACTGAACCCCAAACACGCATAAGTCGAATAATTTATTCACTATTTTTTGTGTCGCCAAACTGTTTCTTTGCCTCAAAAAAAAAATAGAGCGCCGTGTATTTTGAGGATAATGGGAATACTGTACTGGGACTAAAAACGAGGTAATATGGGAGAGTTGCATAAAGACCATACCTGAATTGAACCCGCGCCCTACCCAGAAAAACAAAGTTGATTATGGGAAAGCTAAATACCCTAAAAACATTGTTTTACCGATAGAAATCCGACGTTTAACCAACCCTGCTATACCTTATTTTGATACATTTGCAGTAATCGGGCGATAAACAACACAGGGGGAAAAACCATTGTTTAATGCAGCGATTAGATTACCAGAATTCTAAAACCATGAGGCTATGAACGCGATGTTTCACATTATATCTTCTTATCTTCATCATCCATCCATAAAACGAGGTTTTTTCTATTTATACTTATTTACCAAAATTGAATTACCATGAAGCAAACTCTTACGCATTCTGTCAGAATCATCGCTCTTATTGCGTTGATTTCAACATTCGGCCTGTACTGTTTTCCCGGCGCATCAAAGAGTTGGGGGCAGATCATTTCGATGACGACTACCGGATCGAATGCCCAAGATTTCAACACGCTGGCAATGAGTGGTACCGGTATTACTTGGGCAGATAATTCGACGATTCCCTCATGGTATGCCTCACGCACCACTTACAATGCCGGCACCGGATCGTCAAACACCGGCGCACTGTACAGTTTTGGCTCTGTCTCAGCATCAGACAGGGCGCTGGGATCGGTCAATACCAACGGTACCGGCGCAATTGCCTACGGTATTCAATTACAAAACAACTCCGGCAGTGCTATTACCGATATGACGGTTGCCTATACCGGGGAGCAATGGCGAAAAGAATCCAATACAACACAGGATCAGATTCTGTTTTATTACAAGGTTTTTTCTTCTGCAGAAACCTCGGTAACTAATGCCGTTGACGGATCATGGACCGCTATCACAAGCCTGACCTTCAATGCTCCAATTGCCTCTGGGGCATCCGCAACAGCATTAGACGGAAATGCCGTTGCCAACAAAATTGTTTTCTCAGCCCAAGCTATGACCGGCCTTTCTATACCGGACGGCCAATATGTAATGTTTAAATGGATTGATCAGAACATTACAGGTTCCGATCACGGGCCCTCGATTGACGACGTTACCGTAGCCTGGACAGCGGCTCCGAGTTCTCCTCCCACAATAACCTCACTTAGTGGTACCAGCGGTTGTGAGGGAACTTCCATTACCATTACGGGAACTAATTTCGCCGGCGTTGTAGCGGCAGATGTAGAGGTTGGCGGAGTGGCTGTGAGTTCCATTTCGTCTAACTCAGGGACAGAGATCGTTGCAATACTCGGCGGTGCTGCCTCCGGAGTAGTAACCGTCACCAACGATGCAGGCACAGGAACAAGTGATGATTCTTTTACAGTGTATGCTGCTCCGGGTGCCCCCACAGTAGTCAATCCTACCTCTCCGGTTTCTATTTGCGCCGGTCAAAGCATTGACTTCAACGCGACCTCTCCCGGCAATACGATCAACTGGTATAGCCAGGCATCCGGCGGCACTACAGTCGGAAGTTCTGCCAGCGGTGGTGATTTCAGCTATATTGTTCCTTCAGACAATACCTATTATGCGGAAGCCGAAACTGCACAGGGTTGTAAAAGTTTAACCCGTTCCGCAACGGGCGCTATAACGTTGAATAATGTACCGGGCAATGCAACTACTCCTTCTCCTACTAACAGTGCTACGGGTATATGTTATAGTGGTACAGGTGCTGTTTCTTCCATCAGTTGGGCCAGCGTGTCCGGGGCACTTTCTTACGATGTTTATTTTGGTGAAGGAGGAACGCCCCCTGGGTCAGTGACTTCCAATGTCGGAGCCACTTCCTACTCCACGGGAGCACTTGCGCAGAATACACAATACTCTTGGAAAATCGTTCCTAAAAATGCCTGCGGCGATGCCATTGGAGCTAGTGCGTGGACATTCACTACTGCGACTACGCCGTGCTTCTGTACGCCAACATATAGCAACAGCGGCTCTGGCGATTTTGCTACACAGGTATCACTCGAAACATTGCTTCAAAATACAGCGAGCAATCCGCCGCCTCACTATGTCAATTACACCACTACACAGAATGCTATTCCCGATCTTGGGAGAATGCTAAGCTACAATCTCAATCTGGTTTCTTCGTATGATGTCAACCAATACAATGGAGTGTGGGTGGACTTTAATGGCGATGCCGATTTTTCGGCAACAGAATTTTTCACTTCCAATACAAATGCTGGGTCTAATGGAAGCGCGACAGTGGTCATCTCCGTTCCCTTTGATGCAGTGCTGGGGAATGTGCGCATGAGGGTACGCGCCGGCGATGATGTGCAGCCGCTTTCCTCTCAGGCTTGCGGAGCGAGTTCTTCCAATTATGGAAATGCACAGGACTACGTGGTAAATATCGTTATACCGGGGCCCACATTGTTTACTTCGCCTACATCGCTCGCTTTTGAAAATGTTCCTTCGGGTAATACTTCAGCAGAAATGAGTTTCGATCTTTCGGCTATTTCCCTTTCGCCCGCAGACGGAGATATTACCGTCACGCCCCCCTCTAATTATGAAGTTTCTCTTACATCGGGCAGTGGGTTCAGTGCAAGTTCGATTACGGTTCCTTATTCAGGCGGTGAATTGAACAGTACGCCGGTCTTTGTGCGGTTCAAGCCAACAGCACCTGACACAGATTACAATGGAAACATTCAATGCTCCGGCGGCGGTGCCTCAACAGACAACGTTGCAGTGAGTGGAAATTCACTGGTACTTTCTTACGTACTCTTTGACAATTTTAACCGTACTGACGGAAATACTGTGGGTGTACCTACCCTGGTGAGCAGTGGAGGTGGTAGTACTGCATGGACTGAAACACAACTATTGACAGAGGATTTCCGTGCGAGAATAGAGGGCAATGCGTTGCGATTGGCCGGCTGCGATGTGGGTGAAAGCGGCTCTACCGGCAGCACCGGCAGTGAATCCGTTTATTTTGATGTTTCAGATCGCTACGCCACCAACTTTTCGGAAGCCCCCGGCGACCTTACCTGGGCTTTCAATATGCACACCAACAACGCTACCCCTTCGGGTTTTGGTTCTAACACCTATGGAATCGCAATGATTCTCGGATGCGATGAAAGTGATTTCAGATCAGCAAACGCTGATGGTTACGCTGTGGTTATTGGCAATAGTGGCTCTCCTGATCGTGTAAGACTGGTTTATTTTACCGGTGGGCTTACGCTAAATTCCCATGTTTTCGATATTACAGAATCTACATTAGCAAATGATCTTTACTTCAGCGTAAGAGTCACCTATAACTCGTGTACTAATCTATGGTCTTTAGAAGTAAGAGATGATGCCGGAAATTTTACTGATCCTACCGGTGGAAGCTATCCTCCTGCTACTACGCAGACCAACTCTACCCACGCAACAAAAGATCTTAAATACATAGGAGCTTTCTGGCAACATTCGAGTTCATGCGGCCAGTACGCAGAGTTCGATAATCTGAAAATACCGACAGGGCTTGCCAGCGGCTCCACATACACGTGGAATGGCGGTACCAGCGACTTTCAAACAGCTACTAACTGGACACCCACACGTACCTGCCCCCGCATTCATGATGTTTTGCAGTTCAACAGTAGCAGCCCCGCCTCGTCGGACGTGACAAATGTCCCGACACAAACTATTGGTCAATTAGTCATCACTGATAACCGCAATGTTACTTTCCATGATGGAACTGCCGCCGGAGTTAATACCCTGACCATCGGAGGTCTTAGTGGTACCGACCTGAGTGTTGATGCCGGCTCTTCTCTGACATTCGATGTTTCTTCTACAAATAATCCGACGGATGGTGTAGTGGTGAATGTTGCCGCAGGTGCTACCGCTGTTATTGCTGGAAATGTGACATTCTTCAACGGTGTGTCAGGCGCAGCAAGACCGCACGGCCTGTTCATAGCAGACAGCAATGGAGCCATTGTGTCTTCATCGGGGGTTATCACTGCTATTGACCTTTCGGGAAGCCCTTTTGGAAGCACTGGATCTGCCAACGTTATCACATTCCAATCCGGCTCTGTATATGAGGCACAGGATGGCTCGAATCCGTTTGCACTCACCCAGCCTTTGTCAAAGGTGGTGTTTGATGCAGGAAGTACCTACCGCCATAAATACCTGACGATTCCCTCACTGGCAGGGCGTACCTACTCTCACTTTGAGTTCGATGTTCCATCGAATACTGTAACAGTATTAACTGGAAGTGCTACCGGATCATGGGTGGCAGACAATGTGAAAATTCTGAACGGAACATTGAATATAACCGGAAATGTCAACCCTATCAATGCGAAAATCAGAG
>JADLBA010000105.1 GCA_020848015.1 Crocinitomicaceae bacterium
ATCCAAATACTTCGCGATTGATCTGTGCCGGCAAACCAGAAGCAATCATATAGGCTTCGATGGAAAGTGTCCCGCTGCCGCACATCGGGTCACAAATAGGAGATTGTTTGTCCCACCCAGACAGCAGTATCATGCCCGCTGCCAACACTTCATTCAGCGGAGCCTTTCCTCCTGCCCTCCGGTAACCGCGCTGATTCAGAGAAGAGCCGCTGCTGTCAAGCGCTATCGTCACCTTTTCATTATCAATATGAAGATGAAAAAGTACATCCGGATGATCGGCATCCACATTTGGCCGGCTCCCAAAACGCTCATTAAAATGATCGGCAATCGCATCCTTCAATCGCAATGAAGCAAAATGCGAATGGCGAAACATGAAGGAATTCACTTGAGGATCAATTGCAAAAGTCTGGTCGCGCTGGAGAAATTGTGTCCATTCGATCTTCATCGCCCGCCGGTGTAATTCATCGCTGTGTCGAATCGAAAAAGATTGTACAGGAACGAGAACTCGCAGTGCAGTACGCAAAACAAAGTTGGCCTTGTAAAGCAGTTCGCGGGTTACAGTACAGTGTACAATTCTCCTCCCTATTTCGATATCAGTTGCTCCTAAAGCCCTCAGCTCATCAGCCAGCACGGGTTCAAGAAACTGGAAAGTTTTTACTGAAATTCTGAAATTCTCTGTGAGCATTTTAATTGATTGCCAGTACGCAAATACACAAGGTGTAATACCTATGATCCGGCCTTCTTGGCTTTGTATCCCATCTTTTGCAGAAGAGCCAATACTTTTTCGCGGTGATCGCCCTGGATGATAATCTCACCTTCTTTTGCAGATCCACCCGTTCCACATTTTGTTTTCAATGTCTTTGCCAGTGTATCAAGATCCTCGTGTTTCCCTGCAAAACCTTTGATCACCGTTACTGTCTTACCTGCACGGTGATTTTTTTCAAGCCATATACGAAGTTCCTGCGACGAAGGAGGACGGGTTTCAATGGCATCGTTCTCATCTGTGTTACGGAAATCCGGATTCGTAGAATAAACAATGCCCCCGGAGTTCTTATGATTTTTGTTCATGTTATTCTTCTTCGGTCAGATTATCAGACTGTTGAGCATCATTCTGTGTAATTTGTAAAGATGTTTGCTGCAGGCGATACAGGAGATAAACATCAATAAGGGTATGTGCTATGATCGCAGCCAGCAATCCGATGCGCTCAGCAAAGTACCCAAGAACGCAAATCACTGCAGTCATGTACAATCCATACACTGAAAGCCGCCAGTTCTGAGGATTGATGTAGCCATGAATAGCGACAAACACAACAGAGGTCAGAAAAATTCCGAGAAAAGGTTGTATAGCACCCCGAAATAAAATCTCTTCACCAATCCCGGCGCAGAGCGACAAGAAAAGTATCTCGCTCCAGTTCATATCAAAGTTTCCAAGCAACGAGGCGTACTGCGCGTTGACTTTTTGCATAAAAGGCATGGACACAATCCAGTGTGCAATCATTGCAAACACACCGCCCGCCACTATTCCTGCTGCCAGTTGCAGCCACAGCGGCGACGTGCCTATCAGTGATGCGGCAAGGTTTACTCTTTCTGAAAAACGATCAATCAGCATTGCAATCAGCGGCATACCAATCAATGTAGCAAGAGCAAATTGAATAATCGTACTTTTTCCTTTCATAAGTCTTTTTTCTCCTATCTGCCAAATATTTTTTTATTGTCTTCGCTATGTCAGTGAAAAATTTTGAAACCAAAATATAGCACTCCGGCCATTAAACCGGCTAATGTAATAGAAGTTCAATTTTGCAATTTCTGATAATAAATATAGGAAGCCGTTGAATCATTTTATTTTCTTTCCAAAGATGCCAACATTCAGCCTATTTGAACCATAAGGCAGAGAAGATTTGTCCATCTCAGGATCACACTTCTCGCCCGAGCAGCTTCAGGTAGTTGATATGCGATTGTAACGCAGCAATGAAAGTCGGAAAATGCTTATAGTTGATAGAATGCTTTTCACATACCCTTTTTACAATGGGTTGGAGGTCGCGGTAGTGAATATGACTTATCATCGGAAATAAATGATGCACCACCTGAAAATTCAGGCCACCCAACAACCAGTTTGCAACCGGACTACCCTGTGAAAAATCAGCAGTGGTCATCACCTGAAACTCTGCCCACTCTTTTTCAATAACGAGATTTTGTTCCGTCGCGTTATCAAAATGGGTAGTTTCCACAGCATGAGCCATTTGAAAAACGAGGGAAAGCGTAAGCCCAAAAATGATGTTAGCAAATAAGTAGCCTACGAGAAAAGGCAGCCATCCCACCATCATCACCGGCACAACAATGTAAAAGCCGACATAGAATAATTTAGAAATCCAGAAAATAAGGTGCTCGCTAAAAGAAATGTGAAGAATGGGGGTTCCTGAGATACTCCTCGAAAAATACTTCTGTCCATCGGTCAGCGAGACCCAAAGGATGGTGCTGATAGCATAGACAAAGAAGCCATAGATATGCTGGTAACGGTGTGCTTTATAATATCGCTGTGAGCGGCAATGACGGAGAACCGGCACTTTCATAATATCATCGTCCACACCATCCACATTAGTGAATGTATGATGGATACGGTTGTGTTTCATTTTCCAGATGAACTGGTTGCTTCCGAGCAGGTTCATCGAATAGCCCATAAGATGATTTACAATTTTGCTCGAACTATAGCTTCCATGACAGGCATCGTGCATCACGTTAAATCCGACAAGTGCCATCACAAATCCAAAAAAACCGCAGATCAGAAAAGAAATCCATCCCGGCGGGAGAATAAAAACAACCGCAATATAAGAGGCGAAAAAACAGCTCAGAATAATAATGGATTTGAAGAATAACCGCCAATCGCCCGTTTTGCATATCTGATTTTTTACGAAGTAGGCATCCACTTCTCTGCGCAGTTCATCAAAAAAGGGGGTTGTGCGATTTGCGAATGAAACTTTAGCCAATTTTCTATGAATAAGAATAATATATCAATTCGGGTCTTACAATGAATGAATGCACTATCTATATTATCCGTAAAATCATGATTCCGTCGCGCACGGGCAAAAGAAGATTCTCCACCCGAGCATCTGCTTGAACCCGTTTATTCAATGCTTGTATGGCAATTGTTTCGAGGTCTGAAGAAGGATCAGTATTCAGCACTTTACCACTCCACAGCACATTATCAATCAGGATAAACGCGCCACTTTTCATCCGTGGAATCAGCATCTCATAATAATTGAGATAATTTTCCTTGTCGGCATCAATAAATACTAAATCCGGAATTCGCTCAATAGAAGGAATGATATCTATGGCATTTCCATACACATATTCAATGGCCGATTGAAATGGAGAAGCAGAAATATATTTCTGATGTATCCAACTCAGTTCGTCGTTGATGTCAATACTGACAAGCTTCCCTCCTTCCTTTAGTCCTTCAGCGAGACACAGGGCGCTGTATCCTGTATATGTTCCAATTTCAAGAATAAATTCCGGGCAGAGCATTCGGGAAATCATACTCAATAGCCGACCCTGCAAATGTCCGCTCAACATCCTCGGCATGACTACTTTCTGCCAGGTTTCCCTCGATAGTTCTTTCAGATACGATGGCTCCTCAGAGGTATGTGTCTCCGAATAATGAAGAATTTCTTCTGATAAAAATTCCATAATAATATTTATGCAGCAAACATAAAAATCAACTGAAGCTCATAATAATATTTCGTAAGACACTGATTAAAGAAAGTGTCTGCTGAATAGTATCAATAAAGATACTGCCGAAATTATTTCTTATTTCAACGCCTTTTCTAACTTTTCAACCGATTCGGGTATGGCGATAATTTCGTTGGTAAAAGAATTCACCAGCACCATTACCGGTGTGGCGAGCACAAAATAAGCATTTGCTTCCGCACTGTTGATTCCGCCCTGAGTGAGCTGGTGATGAAACCCCGTGAGATTTGGCACTGCCTTATTCCAAGCTTCTATTTCAGTTTCACTCTCATCCAGACTCAGTGCAATCACATCGAGTTTCGACTGAATACCTTCTTGTGTAAACCACGGATAGAGCTTCTTCATCAGCTCCTGACAATGGCCACAGTCGGCAGACCAAAAGAGCACGAGTTTATTTTTTTTTTCGGTAGGAAAGTCGTGAAAAGAAATTGCCTTGCCTCCCACGTCATTGAGTATGAAGTCGGGAGCGATGGTTCCCGGTTGAAGGCTTTCCATACCGGCGATGCGTTTATTGATCGCCTCCCTCTTTTTCGTCAGACAGTTCGGGTCATTCAAATATGGCTCCAGCATTTTAATTCCCTTTTCAATATTGAAGCTTTCATAACCCCGGTAGAAATAATCCACCATCCAACCATATACTCGCGGATGACCTGACTTTACTTTCTCTATTGCAAATCGTCCCGCAGCGGTAAACATCGAATCACGAAGATCAATGCTTGTAACCTTTGCTCCAAACAAATTGACGTACTGGTTCATCCAATCGTTCATTTCACGTGTCTTCAGCATCATAGTATCCTGGAACGACATACCATCGAAGTAGTGCTCGATCCTGCTGTTGAGCCGGTCTTCTTCCGTTCCTTTCCAACTCACTTGGGGTACGTGTTGAAAACGGAACACAGTGCTCACAAAAAGACCTGCATTTGCCTGCACTTGCTCATCTATCCAGCGGTTGTATTCATTTCGTCTTTGCTCATATTCCCTCGACCCGTATTTATACAATTTAGATGTTGGCTTGTCGTATTTTAACAGAAAAGACTGCAGTACTCCAAGCGATTCTTTTCGCACCGCATTCTCTTTTGCAAATTGAAGAAAGACTGTGTTCTCTCTTTCTCTCGGCTGGAAATAAGTGCTGTCTGGATTATTGCTGTATAGCGGATGAATCCACAGTTGCAGGTTCTGATTATATACATAAATGTTTTTTTCAGAAGGGTACGGCTGGCTGAATTCGTTTTCCTTATAATCGAGTCGAAGTACAAATTCACCCGGCAGGTATTGCGCAGGGATTTCGAGTGTGGCCATTTCCCCGTTCTTTA
>JADLBA010000106.1 GCA_020848015.1 Crocinitomicaceae bacterium
GCGTTGACCTCGTTCAGATATTTGACTCTTGGGCAGGTGTACTCAGCAGACCATTGTATCAAACCTTTGTCATTCCATACTTGAAACGTATCTGCGACAATATTACCAAAGTACCTGTAACTCTCTTTTCAAAAGGAGCCTGGTTTTCGATCAGCGATCTGGCAGTATTAAATTGTGCTACTATTGGCCTCGACTGGCAAATGGATCCGGCTTGGGCTCGTGCGGAAGCAGGTGAGAGCAAAACGCTGCAGGGTAATCTCGACCCTGCTGTACTCTATGGGAGTACCGGCGAAATTATTTCCAAAACAAAAGAAATGTTATCTCTTTTTGGTCCATACAGACACATTGCTAATCTGGGGCACGGAGTTTATCCCGATATTGACCCCTCCAAACTAAAATGTTTTATAACCACAGTTCAAGAATTTCAACACCAACCATCATGAATATCCGTTCTTTTTTTACCCTTATCATCCTGCTCAATGCAGTCTTGGTTTTTGCCCAAAAGAATAAAGCCAAAAAAGATACTCCAGAGCAGAACCCCAGCGGTAACCTTATACCCAATAGCGGGTTTGAGGATGCCGATTTCAAAGCATTGAAGGGTTATGGATTATTGACCACATTGTGTCCATCGTGGACGAGTCCAAACGAAATATCAGCAGACTTGTTCAAAGAAGGGGTTAAGTCAACAAAAATCGGAATTCCAGCAAATGATTTTGGTGTGCAGGAAGCTCAAACGGGAAGTGCCTACTCAGGCTTTACCGCATTCACTAAAGACCCAAAAAAGAACAGGAGTTATCTCCAGGTTCAGCTCAACAAGCCTCTTGAAAAAGACCAACTCTATTGCGTAAAGATCAATATCAGCCTTGCGGATCTTTCAAAATACGCGGTAAATAATGTGGGTGTGTTTTTAAGCAATAAAAAGATATCGCACAAAGACAATTACGCTCTGACATTCCAGCCGCAGATTCTGGAAAAAATGAATAAGCCGGTAACGATGATGGACGGATGGCAAACCATCTGTGGAACCTTTATAGGTACAGGCGAAGAGCAATATGCAATCATCGGCGGATTTGGGGAAGAGAGTAAAATGAAAACAGAAAAAGTAAAAAAGCCTGCGGGAATAACAGGTAGTGCAATCAATGGTGCCTACTATTATCTCGACAACGTTGAGATAATTCCAATCACTGCCAATAGCCAATGCTCCTGTACGAAAGCGGATGAGCGTCAGCCAGAGTTGATCTACAGCCGCTCGGCTGCAAGGGGTGAAAAAATGACTCCTCAGCAAATCATTGGGTCGTCATCTGTCTATTATGCATTTCTTTCTACTGAAGTACACAGTATGTTTGAAACGGAACTGGCGGAGGTTGTTGAGTTGTTGAAATCCAATCCCAACATTAATATAGAGTTAGCAGGACATAGCAATACAGAGGAAATCAGCGAAGCAAAACTCAATGATCGTTATTCAGACCTTGCGCTGAAGAGGGCTGATGCTCTGAAAAAGTTTTTGGTTGATGCGGGAATCAGTGAAAGCCGGATCACCGTTTCTTCAAAGGAAGATACATCGCCTGCTTCTACCATGAATACTCCAATGGCGAAAGCACAAAACAGAAGAGTAGAGATACTGGTAAAATAGCTCCCGGCACTTTTGACTTCTTGCGCATCTTGAAAAAAGATGATCAGCCGGTATGATCGTATTCAAACAAGGGGCTTATCGAAGGCTCCTTGTTTAAAACTGCCCTGCATATTTTATTTTTCTAAAACGATTTTTCAGAATTTTAGTCAGAAATTATTTCGCTGTTTTGCTTTCGCAAGATGAGCCAATAATTGGCGTTTTTTTTGGTTATACGGGGTGTGATAAAAATCTTATTTTCCATATTTTTCATTTCTGTAATTGCGGGAAAGTTATCTGCTCAAAACTTAGTTCCCAACGGAAGTTTTGAAGATAAAGCCTATTGTCCAAGCAATTTCAATCAACAACAGATGAAGGTGGTAACCGGATGGTCGCAAGTTGGCGATGGAACTCCAGATTATTTTCACACATGCAGTGATAAGGTGGGGGTTCCAAAAAATATATTCGGCGAACAGGCAGCACAGGAAGGTGAAGGATATGTCGGGCTGGCTACTTACAGTCCCGGACAGAGGAACTACCGGGAATACCTCCAGGCTAAACTTACCCGTCCGCTTGTTGCAGGAGAAATGGTCTGTATAGAAATGTATATTTCACAGGCGGATTACTCTAAATATGTGACTGATGCTATAGGGGCAAATCTCTCAAAAACGAGGCTCACACAGCATAGGGCACAGGTAATTATTTTGAATCCATCGATGGCAAATCCCCGTCTCAATATGCTCGATGAGACCTCTTCGTGGATGCTGATTTCTGACATCTACATTGCTACCGGCGGAGAAGAATTCATCACACTTGGAAATTTTCAGCCAGACCGCGACCTGAAAATCATTCGCCGCACCCGGGAAATGGGTGCCAATGAAAACAACAACTGGTCGTACATTTATATAGACAATATCTCAGTGAAGCCTGTGAAGAAAAAGGAGGAGTGCAGTTGTGAAAACGATATACTTGCCAGCCTTGCCGTAGATCCACCGCTTGAATTGAGTGAATACGATAACGTAAAATTAGATGCTATTCTCTTTGATTTTGATCAGGACATACTCACTGATACCGCCTTGGCTCAAATGGATGAAATATATACGCTACTCCGCAGAAACAGAGCCATGTATATGGAAATTGACGGCCACACCGATTCTATTGGAGATGAGGATTACAATGACGGGCTTTCACAGAGGCGGGCAAACAGAGCAATAGAATTTCTCGAAAAAAAAGGAATAGACAAGAGCCGTCTTACTATGAAATCATTTGGAAGCACAGTTCCGGCAGCAACAAATTCGACTGATGGCGGGCGGGCAAAAAACAGAAGGGTTGAATTTCAGATCAGAGAAAAAAAATACGAACTCATTCAGTGATGGTTATTCATTGATCTGCTTCCAGATCATATCCTTCAACACATCCATATTTTTTCCTGATACTGCTGAAATGAAAACAGCAGGAATACCATCGGGCAATAGCTTTCTCATTTCATCAATGAGTTCGTCGTCGAGCATATCGCATTTCGTGATCGCGAGCAGTCGTTTTTTATCAAGTAATTCCGGATTGTATTTTTTAAGTTCATCTAGCAAGATTTCATACTCCTTTTTAATATCAGCCGTATCACAAGGGATAGTAAAAAGTAATGTTGAATTTCTTTCGATATGCCGGAGGAAGCGATGTCCGAGTCCTTTTCCTTCTGCGGCTCCCTCAATGATTCCGGGTATATCCGCCATCACAAAAGAGCGATCGTCGCGGTAACGCACCATACCGAGGTTCGGAACAAGCGTTGTAAATGGATAGTCGGCAATCTCCGGTTTAGCAGCAGATACTACCGAGAGCAGTGTTGACTTCCCCGCGTTTGGAAATCCGACGAGACCGACATCAGCGAGTATTTTTAATTCGAGAATTTTCCATTCTTCTTTTCCGGGTTCACCTGGCTGCGCAAATTTCGGGGTCTGGAGAGTGGCCGATTTAAAATGATTGTTTCCCAATCCGCCCCTTCCTCCCCTGACAAGTATTTCCTGTTGATCTGCTGCTGTAATTTCAAAATGAACTTCACCCGTTTCGGCATCTTTTGCCACCGTACCAAGCGGAACCATCAGTACTTCATCCTTTCCGTCAGCACCGGTCTTTAATGCGCTGCTCCCGCCCTCACCTTCCTGTGCAATTATATGCTTTCTGTATTTGAGGTGAAGCAGAGTCCAAATATCGGTACTGCCTTTCACAATGATATGACCGCCACGGCCGCCATCTCCGCCGTCCGGGCCTCCTTTAGCAGTAAATTTATCACGGTGAAAATGCTTCGACCCTGCTCCACCTTTTCCGGAGCGGCAACAGATTTTAACGTAATCAACAAAATTGCTGGAAGCCATAGTTTTTCGGGTTCTGGCGTTCAGAAAGTACTTCTTCTTTCTCCCGGCGAAAACACCGGATGTGATTAATGACTCTTAAGCGAAGCATGAATAGCATCGCACAGGCGATCAGAAATTTCATCTACTGAACCGAGTCCGTTAATGCCCACGAATTTTCCCTGTAAGCGATAATATTCAGCAACCGGTGCGGTCTCTCTGTTATAAACGTCAATCCTATTCTGAATCACCCCTGGGTCTGCATCATCGGCACGCCCGCTTGTCCTGGCTCTGTTCAGCATCCTCGTGCGCAATTCTTCTTCATTCACTTCAAGAGCCAACATACAGTTGATGGTCGAGGATTTCGTAAGGAGAAATGCATCCAGTGCGCTGGCTTGTGCTGAAGTTCGCGGAAAGCCATCAAAAATAAATCCTTTGGCACCGGGATGCTTATCCACTTCGCTCTCAAGCATACTAATCGTAACAGAATCAGGCACAAGTTCACCTTTTTCCATAAATTTTTTTGCCAACTTCCCCAACTCTGTTTCACCTTTGATATTTGCACGAAAAATATCACCCGTGCTGAGGTGTATCAGCCCAAATCTTTGGATCAGGTTTTCACTTTGTGTCCCTTTGCCGGCTCCCGGAGGGCCGAATAAAACGATGTTCAGCATTTCACGTCCGTCTTTGATATGAACGGCGAAAATAGGAAAGGAACCGGCAACTCCGGTTTTAGTCTTTTGCCACAGCGAAATTAGGTAGGTATTTCCTTTTGAACCTGCCTGCGTATCTTCGCGCCAAATATTGAAACAAATGAATTTTGATGTACTCGTTTTAGGCAGTGGTCCTGGTGGATACGTAGCGGCTATCCGCGCCTCTCAACTCGGACTAAAAACGGCTATTATAGAAAAGGAATCACTCGGAGGTATCTGTCTCAACTGGGGATGCATTCCTACTAAGGCATTGATCAAAAGCGCCAATGTATTTGAATACATCCAACATGCTAAGGATTACGGAATCAAAGTCGGAACACCTGTCATCGAATTTGACAATATAATTAAAAGGAGCCGTGATGTTGCAGGAGGCATGAGCAAAGGTGTCCAGTTTCTGATGAAAAAAAATAAGATTGAAGTCATCAATGGAACCGGAAAGTTGCGCCCTGGAAAAAAAGTAGCCGTAACATCTGACAAAGGCGAAGTAAAAGAATACAGTGCGAGTCATATCATCATTGCTACCGGCGGGCGCTCACGTATTTTACCCGGTCTGCTACAGGATGGTAAAAAAATTATTGGCTACCGCGAAGCAATGTCATTACCCACTCAGCCGGAGAGCATGGTAATCGTTGGTTCGGGAGCTATCGGAGTGGAGTTTGCTTATGTATATAACGCCATCGGAACTAAAGTAACCATTGTGGAATTTTTGCCAAACGTTGTTCCGGTGGAAGATGAGGAGGTGTCAAAAGCACTCGCCAAATCATTCAAAACTGCCGGTATTGATATAATGACCAATGCTGAAGTAACTTCTGTTGATACTTCCGGCAAAGGATGCAGGGTGAAAATCAAAACTGCCGAAGGGGAAAAAACAGTAGAGGCCGATATTGTACTCTCTGCTGTGGGTATAGTAGCAAACATTGAAGGAATTGGCCTTGAAGATGTCGGCATCATTACCGACAAAGGGAAGATTGCAGTGGATAAATTTTACAAGACCAATGTTCCCGGTTATTATGCCATTGGCGACTGCACTCCCGGTCAAGCGCTTGCGCATGTGGCAAGTGCCGAAGGAATTATCTGCGTGGAAAAGATTGCGAATCATCACCCTCAGCCTTTAGACTACAATAATATACCGGGATGTACTTACTGTTCTCCCGAAATAGCCAGTGTGGGCTATACAGAAAAGGCGGCGAAAGCAGCAGGCTTCGACATCAAGGTCGGTAAGTTTCCTTTTTCTGCTTCAGGGAAAGCAAGTGCCGCCGGAGCAAAAGACGGCTTTGTAAAACTGATCTTCGATGCACGTTATGGTGAATTGCTTGGTGCACACATGATCGGTGCCAACGTTACGGAAATGATTGCAGAATGTGTTGCTGCGAGAAAACTGGAAACGACAGGTGAAGAGTTGATCCGCACTGTGCATCCGCACCCTACTATGAGTGAAGCGATCATGGAAGCCGCGGCTGCTGCTTACGGCGAAGTAATACATTTATAATTTTTTTCCAAAACAACAGTTGTGCAACTTCGTTTTTTTTTGGTAAATAACTGTTGGGACAGAACCAGTATCTGTCAATAGAAACTAAGTTCATTTAACATAGAAACGCAATTGAATCCTCGGAATATCACTCTGGGTTCAGTGGAGACACTTTGTTTAATGTGGAACTGCGACTGTGTTCAACGCCCTGATCTTGCCCAAAGCGAAATCAATATCGTCTTTCGTAGTATAACGACTGAATGAGAAGCGAATACTTGCTCTGCCGGGATGCAATGCCCCAATGGCTTCCAGCACGTGCGAGCCTTTGGAGGCACCGCTGCTACAGGCACTTCCTCCCGATGCGGCAACTCCTTCAAGATCGAGGAGAAACAGTAGCATATCGCTATTTGTATTTTCTGGGAAAGTTACATTCAGTACAGTATAAAGGCTGTCTTCACTGGCGCTATCCCCATTAAAGATAACCCCAGGAATCTCATGTGCCAACTGTTCTACCATGTACTGTTTAAGTGATGAGATATGCTCCCTGTGCTCGCGAATTCTATTGTAGGCCAGTTCGAGTGCTTTGGCAATTCCCACAATACCGTAAATATTTTCAGTCCCCCCCCGTATTCCTCTCTCCTGGCTTCCTCCGGTAATGTTCGCATTGATTTTAATGCTCCGGCGAACATAGATAAAGCCCACCCCTTTAGGGCCGTGAAACTTGTGGCCGGAAGCATTGATGAAATGTACGGGCAACTGCTGCAGATCAAAGGCATAATGTCCCATCGTCTGCACAGTGTCGCTGTGAAACACCGCATCATGGCGCATACAAATATCCGCCACCTCGTGGATCGGCAGCAAGTTGGCAATTTCATTGTTGCCATGCATCAGACTTACAAGACTTTTTTCATCATTATCGAGCAGGCGTTCGAGGTCGTTCAGATTGAGGTGTCCCTCTTTATCCAATTCCACGAGGCTGAGTTTTACCAACCCTTTTGAGGCAAGTCTCTCGGCAGTCTTAATCACCGCGCTATGCTCAATAGCAGAGGTAATAATCTGAGTACATCCGAGGTCTTTGACGGCGGTATGTATTGCGAGGTTATCTGCCTCCGTACCACCACTGGTAAAAAATATCTCCGATGGCAGGCAATTCAGAAGCTTTGCAATGGAGCGCCGGGAATTCTCAATAGCAGTTTTGGTTTTGCGTCCAAAAGAATGACTGGAAGAGGGGTTTCCAAAATGTTCAGTAAGGTAGGGCATCATAGCCTCGAGCACTTCCTTGGATAAGGGAGTGGTTGCAGCGTTGTCAAGATATACGTTCATGATTCACCAATCGGTGATACAAAAATGGGGGAATTTCTGCAGTGATACTACTCATTTTAAACGAATTGTTGGATTTCGTTGATAATTCTTTCAGCCAAAGCATCGGCAGCGTCTCTGGTAGAACTTTCAGTATAAATGCGTATGATCGGTTCTGTATTGCTTTTTCTGAGGTGAACCCATTCACAGGGAAAGTCAATTTTTACACCGTCTATCGTATTGATTTTTTCCCTGCTGAATTTTTTTTCTACTGCTTTAAGTACAGCGTCCACATCCATGCCCGGTTGCAACTCAATTTTATTCTTGCTCATTGCGTATTGCGGGTATCCGTCTCGCATCGCAGACATGGATTTACCGGATTTTACATAATGAGTAAGAAAGAGCGCTATTCCCACCAATGCATCTCTGCCATAGTGCAGTTCCGGATAAATAATCCCTCCGTTGCCCTCTCCTCCAATCACTGCATTTATTTCTTTCATTTTTTCGACCACATTGACCTCGCCCACAGCAGCCGCTTCGTAGCGCAGTCCATATCCTTCAGTAACATCTTTCAGTGCGCGGGTACTGGACAGGTTAGAAACCGTGTTTCCGGGAGTATGTTTTAAAATATAATCTGCTACCGCAACGAGAGTATATTCTTCACCAAACATACTACCATCCTCACAAACGAAAGCCAGTCTGTCAACATCGGGGTCCACTACAATGCCGAGGTGGCATTTTTTTTCTCTCACAAGAGATGAAATCTCGTTTAGATGCTCTGCAAGTGGCTCCGGGTTATGGGGAAAGTTGCCCGTTGGCTCGCAATAAAGCAGTTCAACATCAGTAATACCAAGCATTTTCAGTAGTGCTGGCACATAAACTCCCCCCGAAGAACAAACTGCATCCACTGCAATACGAAGCTTCGCATTGGCAATAAGAGATTTATTAACCAAGGGAAGTGATAGTATTTTATCGAGGTGATAGGTAAGATAATTTTTTTTCTCGATGATACCCAAGGTGTCCACCGTGGCAAAAGAGAAGTTTTCTTTTTCCACCATTTCCAGCACCTCTGCCCCATCAGCCGCTGAAATAAACTCACCCTGATCGTTGAGAAGTTTCAATGCATTCCATTGTTTAGGATTATGGCTGGCGGTGAGAATGATGCCTGCGTCAGCCTTTTCAGCCGGGACAGCGACTTCGATAGTAGGAGTGGTTGAAAGGCCTACATCAATGACATGAACTCCCATTCCGACAAAAGTGCTCATCACTAATTGTTGCATCATTTCACCAGAAAGGCGGGCATCTCTGCCGACTACAATACAGACTCTTTGCTTGCCTGTTCGTTTTTGAATCAGTGTGGCAAATGCCGAAGCAAATTTTACTGTATCAAGTGGTGTCAGATTTTCTCCTGGTTTCCCTCCAATAGTGCCACGGATTCCGGAAATTGATTTAATGAGTGTCATATCTGCGAATATGCGGATATTTTAGCCACAGCAACAATCCAAATGAGAATTTGAGATAATAGCCGCTAATTTTTTATTAATAGAATTTCAGAACACGGCCGTCAGATAAAAAGAATAGTCCGCTTGTTTTTACTTGCAATATCATAGTTGCCCATCAGGTAAAATCTCGATAGTATCCGGAAGAGGAATTTTTATATCTCTCCTAGTTTTGCGCGTCATTCACTTAGCCGGCTTTGCGTGAGCCTCTTTCAATTCTCAAACGACAAAATTTATTCTCCAAAAAAAATTTACCGCAAAGTGTGCAAAGAGTTTTCACAAAGAGCGCTAAGACAGTATGCCACCTCGACGATTTTGTTCCAGTAAACAATACCGATAAAAAGTATCCCCACGGGGAACTACATCTTGATTTTTCGATCTGATGGTTCTTGCTTTGGCGGATGAAAATCAAACAAAATTGGTCAGAGTTTATTGACGCATGGAAAATCTCCGGGCTAAGCAAACAGGCA
>JADLBA010000107.1 GCA_020848015.1 Crocinitomicaceae bacterium
ATACGAGGAGGCAATGGGAAAATATGAAGGAGCACTAAAAATTTTTCCAAAAGATACTCCTGCAAAAAAGAAGTATGATGAGGCAAAATCTGCAAGAGATGCCGAACTTGCCAGTAAACAGAAAAATGCAGCTTATGATAAGTTGATGGCTGATGGTGAAAACAACATCAAGTCGAAAAAGTGGGATGATGCAAAGAAAAATTTTCAAGAGGCCAGTAAACTGAAACCGGAGGAAGTAACACCGAAAGAAAAGCTCTACGAGATTGATCAGTTGATCAAGGCTGAAAAGGTTCGTGCACAATACGATCAGGTCATTGCAGATGCAGATGCAAAATTCGGCAACAAGGACTATGCTGTCTGTATAGACCGCTATAAAGAAGCATCAAAACTTTTACCCAATGAATCTTATCCAAAAGACCAGATTGCAAAAGCACAATCAATCATGGATATGATGATGGCTGACGAAGCCAAGCGAAAGCAGATCGAACAGGATTATAAAAACCAGGTTACGCTGGGAGATCGAAATTTTAAAGATAAAAATTACGAGAATGCTCTGACAAATTATCGTGAAGCTTCAAGGATCAAACCAGATGAAAACTATCCCGATCAAAAAATAAAAGAGATTGAAAAGTTGATTTCTGACCTGAAGGCAAAAAAAGATCAGGAAACTTCCATTGCAAATGCTGAAGAAGAAAGGAAGAGAATTGAAAAGGAATACAATGAGCATATCCTTGCTGCGGACAAATTCTACAAAGACTCAAAACAAAAGGACACTGAAATGCTCGAAAGTGCAAAGGCTGAATACGGTGCTGCACTGGCTCTGAAAAGCAATGAAAAATATCCGAAAGCCCAGGTAACATCTATTGAAAGTCTCCTTGCTTCTTTAAATAACAAAAAGAACAATGATCTTGAGGCTGAGGCCAAGCGGCTGGAGCAGGAACGGGCGAAGCAGGCTGATGAGATGCGGCGGCAAAAGGAAGAGCAGGAAAAGCTCGCAGAACAACAGCGGCAAAAACGAATCGAGGAGGAAGAAACCCGCCGGAAGGAAAGAGAAGCTGCTCTTGCAGCTGCAAAGGAAAAGGACGAAAGCCGGAGGAAATTCCTTACCATTGACCGCTCCAAGGAAGATGAGGTTGATGCCTATTACCGAGAAGCAAGAGAAATAGAGGAGGCTGCAAAAACGCAGGGAATGAAGGAGAGGAAAGAGAGCTATGAGAGCTATACTCTTCAGAGAGATGCGGATGCCGGCATTGCAAGAAAAGAAAAGCTCGATTACCTCAATGGCCAGAAGGAGGGGCTTATCCAAATGGATAAAAACGGCGATACTCTGATAGATAAGAGTACCGAAAAACTTGAGGAGAAAAAGAAGCAGGATACAAAGAATACTTCAGGATACAACGAAAAAGCTGGTAACCGCCAAAAACAATCCATCGAAAAGGCAGATGAAAAAAAAGAAGCCCAGCAGGGTCTAACCGATCTCGACAGAAACAGAATTAAACTGATCGGAAAAGAAAAGCAGATGCAGGAAGGTTACGCTGAAAAACAAAAGACAATGGAGTCGCGTGGAGATGCTGTACGAGCAACCAATATTGCAGAAGTAAAAAGTGATCTGGAAAGACAGCAGGAGATGGCATTCGATGGAGAAAAAGTACGTCAGGAAAATATTCAGGAGGCCAACTATAAAAAAGAGGCTGCACTGAATTATAATAAGGACTCTCAATCTGCTGCAAACGTTCGCCTTAATACCGCAGAGGAGACATACACCAGGAAAAAAAATGAAGCTGACGAATACGGCAAGGGAAAGGAAACACTGGTTTCTGACAACATTCTCCACGTCAATAAAAAGAAGCAAGACAATGAAATGTCCATGATAGAGAAGGATATTGAGTCATCGGAGAAAAGATACAATACCCGCCAGGAACTCATGGAAAAAAATTCTGGGCGGGAGAAAAAGGATGATGAATACAAGCAGATGCCAGGAACCGAAAATCTTCCCGAAGGGGTTTCAGAAACTTCTTATGAATATGGAAAGAATAAGAAGATTATTGAACGTACTGTAAAACGCGGCAACAAGATAGATACCTATAAAAAAGTCGTTTCAAAATCGGGTATTTATTACTTCAAAAACAACAAGAGTATTACTGACCAGATGTGGATTCAGGAAACTCTACAATCAAGGGAATAACCGGTATGAAAGACCTTAATTTCCGAACTACTGATTGTTGATCTTGCGCGATGAAGAAAAGATACATTATCATCAACGGTCCCAATCTGAATCTGATAGGAAAACGGGAACCCTCTATTTACGGAGAACAGGATTTTGAAACATTTTTTCGCACTCTGAGGAATTCTATTGATGAAGTACACCTTGATTATTACCATAGCAATGTGGAGGGAGAACTGATCAATAAATTGCACGAAACGGGATTCAGCTACGATGGTATCATTTTAAATCCCGGCGGGTATTCACACACCAGTGTAGCGCTCTCAGATGCCATTGCTGCCATTGCTTCCCCTGTCATTGAGGTGCATATTTCAAATCTATACACCCGCGAAGAATACCGCCATATATCGCTGACCGCAAAGAATTGTATCGGTGTTATCTCTGGCTTTGGGCTTTGGTCGTATGAGATGGCTCTACAGTTTTTTCTTGAGAGCTGACACGGCCAAACTCTTTTATTCCTGTTTCCAATACGCGCACAAGCAATTCAGCATCTTTAACAGTTAGCTGTTTACCCAATCTAACCTTTTCTCCCGAATAATTAAATCCCACTTTATCACCACCGATAATCCAGAAACTGTTGTCGAGAAAAGCAAAAAGTGATGCCGGCTTCGCTTTAATAAGCCCCAGTTTGAATATGTGCTGCATATTGAATACCTCTTCCTTACCTTTTTTCCAGTAAGCATTAATGATAGATATTTTCCCGTGTGAAACACAAATAACCTCCCTGCCGGCTTTTCTCCATATAAAAACTTTCAGCAGGCGGATAAAAAAGTAAAGCCATAAAGCAGAACAAACAGCGAGAAAAATTTTTTCGGAAGACCCCTGTATCAGAAATATGTTAGTAATGAAGGCAACACCGCAAAAAGCCCATGCCATCAGCCATACTAATAGCAATGTTTCCTGCCAGCGCTCCACTTTCTGAGAAATAGTGATGACAATATCCGTCTTTGAGCGCAACACAGATATCCTTTTTCCAATAAATTTAGGTGCTGAATTCATTGGCTACACAGTTTCTAAAACTAAGTTATAAAGTGCTTCATAGCGAGGCAGTATTTTCTCAATACTGAATTCCGCCGAACGTTCTTTAGCTTTTTTCTTGAATTTTTCTAAGCGCTTTTCATCTGACAATAGGTAAACAGCATTCCTTGCCATATCTTCAACATCGCCGACATCGCTCATCATACCGGTGACTCCGTGTCTGTTCATTTCTGGAATTCCTCCGGTATTAGTAGAAATTACCGGAACTCCGCAAGCCATCGCCTCAAGTGCTGCCAATCCAAAACTTTCTGACTCAGACGGAAGCAAAAAAATATCGGCGATGGGCAGTAGTTCAGACGGGTTTTTCACATTTCCGAGGAATATCACTTCATCGCTGATACCGAGTTCCCTGCTTCTATGTTCCGCCTTTGTCCGGTCTGGTCCATCACCAACAAGAATCAGGCGTGAGGGTATCTGGTCTCTGACTCTTGCAAAGATATCAATCACATCCACCACTCGTTTTACGGGACGGAAATTTGAGGTATGCACCAACAGTCGCTCACCACCCGGTGCATACTCGCTTTTCATTTCTTCTCGCTCAAGAAAATTCATTTTTTTAAGATTCACGAAATTTGGTATAACCTCGATCTCTGAAGTAATGCCAAATAGTTTGTAGGTATCCAGGCGCAGACTATGTGAGACAGCAGTTACTGCATCACTTTTATTTATGGCAAAAGAAATGACTGGTTCAAATGAAGCATCCTTTCCGAGCAGTGTGATATCCGTACCGTGCAGCGTTGTTATCACAGGCAGATGAATTCCTTCCTCACGCAATACCTGTTTAGCCGTGATAGCAGCAGAAGCATGAGGAATTGCATAATGTACGTGCAGTAAATCAAGTTTTTCATGTTTTGCCACATCCACCATTTTACTGGCAAGTACTAACTCATAGGGAGGGTACAGAAAGAGCGGGTAATCGCTCACATTAACTTCATGGTAGCGGATATTCTTTCGCGATGATCCCAAGCGAACAGGCTGGCTGTATGTAATAAAGTGAATTTCGTGGCCTTTATCGGCAAGTGCCTTTCCCAGCTCTGTGGCTACTACTCCGCTTCCGCCGAAGGTAGGATAACAGACAATGCCGATCTTCAAATGTTGTCCCATTATTAAACTGTGTAAACCGCGACAAAGGTCGAAAGTTCACCTCCTAAAAAAAAGAAAAGAACGATGAGGGATAAATATGATTCACTGTGCGGTGAATCCAAGAATTTTATAGGCTTCGTGCTGGATATTAGTACGAATATCCAATGTCTGTATTTTTTTATTTTCTGCATCGGGGTTTACCCTGTTACTTAGAAAAATGAATACGATACCCGTCTGTGGGTCAGCCCAGCACATAGTACCTGTGAAACCAGTGTGTCCAAAGCTCGACTCGGTCGCTTCCGGGCAAGTGCTTCCTGTTCCTTTTGTGTCTGCGGGTTTATCAAATCCCAATCCTCTTCTGTTGCCGGGAAAATAGCATGAATTAAACAGGTCAATTGTAGAAGTATTGAGATAGCGGCGACCACCGTAAGTCCCACCATTCATCAACATCTGCATAATAGCTGCGAGGTCCTTTGCGGTACTGAAAAGTCCAGCGTGTCCTCCTACACCTCCCAGCATTGCGGCTCCCTGGTCATGTACATAACCCCTCAGATGCTGCTTCCGCCATACTTTATCGTTCTCAGTAGGGGCAATTCGTTCTTTATCCATCCTCAGCAATGGATTATACCCCATGCTTTCAAGCGACATCGGTGCATAAAAACTTTTCCTTACTAATGTATCAAGACTTTCTCCGGAAACCTTTTCAATGATCCTTTGCATGAAGTAAAAAGCAAGATCGCTGTACTTGTAACTCTTATCCTTTGCGAGCGGAGTGTTGAGTATTTCATGAAATATTGTATCGCTATAAGAATTCATAATATATACGCCTTCAGCAACCTGTTTGGTGAATCCCGTTTCAGGAGTATTCCTGTATATTCTGGAAGATAATTTTCCGTCTTCAATGGTTGATTGATAAAACGGAATCCAAGGCGTGAGGCCGGCACAATGAGCCAGCATATTTTTTAAGACGATACCCGAATAGGCATTGTTTTGAGGGATGTCGAGATAGTCACCCAGTGTCTTATTGACATCAATCTTTCCTTCATCTACCATCAGCATTGCAGCCAGTGTGGTAGAGGCAAGTTTAGTGACAGAGGCGAGATCATACACTGTTTGTGTGTTCACAGCATTTTTCCGATCCCAGTCGAGGAAGCCGAAAGATTTATCATAGACAACGAATCCATCTTTTGCAACCAGAACTCTGCATCCAGGATAAGCACCTTTCAGAATACCGGACATTGCAATAGAATCAATGGGATAAAAACAATTATCAGTAATACCGGCAGAAGTATTCTTTACATCAGCCATCATATCTTCCCTGTAGCCTCCTCTAACATTACCCGGGTGACTCTCTTTCGGTTTGGAGTAAAGTTCTTTTCCTGAAAAAATCTTTGAATATCCGGAACATATTCCGAGATAAGCGGGGGTTACCCATCGAAGGCGGGTCTGCTGACCGACAGTGATTCCTTCACCATAGCTGAACCGTTGAGATGCGGAGACGGGTAGTCTCCCATCAGCAGTACACGCCCCTGCTATTATTTCTGCCGTCACTTGTTGGGTAAGAGAGTCGTCCTGAAAAGAAATAATAATGTCCTTGATATTATCCATTTCGCGGAGTGTAGAAAAGGAATATGGGTTAGCAAAAACACTGAGTACTACATTGGTTTTTTCTCCAATCGAATTGAAAATTCTCGCTGCTTCATTAGAAACACCGAAATTTTTGGAGGCCTTGTTACTTGTGTTCAGCATAGCACCAATCACAAGATCATAAGTGCTCAGCGTATCGTGTAAAAACATCGAGGTTTTCAGGTCTGGATTTTTGTCCATAGCAAATGCATCAAATCGCGCATATTTAGCTATGGTTCTTGAGAAAACGGTAGAGGCTCCTGATCCAATTGAAACCACCGCAACCCTGCTGCTATCCGAGTGGCACAATGGTCCCAAATCACAATTGTTTCTCAAAATGGTGATAGATTTTTCGATAAGGCGCCGCTGTAATGCCTGTGCAGCAGGGGTGTTCAGGTCTTCAACCAAATTTTCTATTTTCACCGGCTCCATATTATGAAGCCCTGCCCATTCCTTTGCCCTAAGTATTTTCAGGCACTTAGCATCAATCTCCTCCTGCGATATGAATCCTGAATCTACTGCTGCAAGAATGGTCTGAACTGCCTTTGCAACAGTCTGCGAATAGAGCAACACGTCATTTCCTGCAAGCAAAGATTTCAATTCTACTACACCAGGTTTAAAATATTTGGTAACTCCCTGCATATTGAGGGCATCGGTAAAAACAAGCCCTTCAAAGCCCAATTTTTCTTTTAACAGTGAAGTCACGATATTCTTCGACAACGTGGAAGGGAGATTGGGTGTACTGTCCAAGGCGGGAACATACAAATGTGCAATCATTACACTGGAAAGCCCACTCTGAAAGAGTTTTGTATATGGATATAACTCAAGGCTGTCAAGTCGGTTTAGATCATAGGGTATCACCGGCAAGTCCTTGTGCGAATCTGTATCTGTATCTCCGTGGCCGGGAAAATGTTTGGCATTCGCAAGTACTCCACCATCCTGAAGTCCCTTCATATACTGGTAGCTATATCGGGTAACTAAGTCGCGATCTTCGCCAAATGCGCGATTGGAAATAACCGGATTCTTGGGGTTGTTGTTTATGTCAACGACGGGAGAAAAACTCACTTGCACACCAAGTCGCTTCATCTGTCGTGCTATTTCACGACCAAAATCATAGATGACAGATTCATCCCTGATAGCACCGAGTGACATCTGTCGCGGAAAAGAGATTGTAGAGTCAAGTCTCATCCCAAGCCCCCACTCTGCATCCATTCCGATCATTAGAGGTACTGCCGACTCCTTTTGAAAACGATTGGTAAGTAATGCCTGCCTTACCGGCGATCCCTGAAAAAAAATAATACCACCAATTCCGAATTTTTTAATTAGCAGATCCATTCCCGATACATCATAACTCTGATGGCGCGGATCGCTCCATGCTGCAACCATGAAGAGCTGACCGATTTTTTGTTCAGGAGTCAGTGTCTTGATCAGCGAATCGGCCCACGGCGTAGGTTTAGAAAGAAAAACCGGCGGTTCATTATTGGTGCTATCCTGTTGTGCAATAATTACCAGACCACTAAAAAAGATGGTAATAAGAAAACACAGCTTGACAGCGATAATTCTTAACATGGGCACCGGTTGGTTCTATTTACAAAGCAAACGTTCGAACGACAATGTTCGTGCCCCGTTATAAAAGCGTTTACAACAAATTCATGTTAACGGGAAATTCAATCAACTCCTTCGAGAAGGCCGATTTTTTTGAGTATCTGCCCCATCACAAACTGAAATTGTTCTTCGATTGTGAGATTGGAATTATCAATAACGATAGCATCAGTGGCCTGTTTCAACGGATCATTAGCGCGGGTGGAGTCGAATTCATCCCGGGAGCTGATGTTTGCTAAGACTTCATCAACGGTAGTTTCAACTCCCATACTTTTCAACTCAAAGTATCTTCGCTGTGCCCTTATACGAATTTCTGCAGTCATAAAAAATTTCAATTCTGCGTCTGGTATCACCACGGTACCTATGTCCCTCCCATCCATTACGACACCCTTCCCCTCGGCAATTCTCTTTTGCAGACGCACCAGTTTTGCCCTGACTTCTTTAATATTACTGATAATCGAAACATAATTACTTACCTGGATGGATCGTATTTCCCGCTCAACATTGACCCCGTTTAGATAGGTTTCATTTTGACCCGCATCAGTATTGTACTTAAAATTAATCAATACAAGATCAAGAGCCTTTACCAAACCGTCTTCATCAATTATTCCATCTGGTTTGATGTATCCTTGGTGAAGCGCAAAAAGCGCCACTGCCCGGTACATAGCTCCGCTGTCTATATAGATATAGTTAAGTTCTCTGGCAACTGAGCGTGCCAATGTACTTTTTCCACATGAAGAATAGCCATCAATGGCGATATTGATCTTTGGTTTCACTTTTCTAAGGGGGCTTAATACCGAGTGCGAATTTAAAGCTACATAGCTTTACTTCCCGCACGAATCAAGGATTTCTTTCTGCATTTGCTTTCTATTAAAAAATGTCTCAGGTATTCGACTGTTTACTTGCTATGTTATTTCAGTAAAAATCGTATATACTGAGGCTCCTTTCTTCGGGTGCAGAGTGATGGGATAGAAATATCTCTGCGAGCATACAACGGGCGCTTCCCCCGCCATACCTCTCAATTGTTGGAAGCGGCACATCCACAATTTTCGCTCTGCTCTCAATTTCAGAAATCTGGCGACCGTTCAACGCATTTCTTGCACAAGTGGACATGACTAATATTGGAAGGTCTCCAGCTCTTTCCAGTTCGAGGACATTACCGGCAAACTGTTCCACCTGATGTTCACTTAAATATATCGGTTGGTGCCCTGTTTTTTCAAGTGAGTCAAGAACTTTCTCCCGCTCATTGGGGTCATCAATACAGTCAGCTCCCACCAATGCATACCCAGTTCCAATGCTTAGTAATACATTGGTATGATATACCGGAACACGATCGCTACCTGCTATCTGAAAAGCATTGAATGATATTACTTCGTAGTCGAGGCTTGCACTCCAGAGTTTCAACACTTCCGGGTGAGTCCTGCCAGAAAGAGCTGCATAGGCCACGCGATTTTTCCGGTCGAGCACGAGGCTACCCGTTCCCTCGAGGTATTTGCCTGTATGTTCAAACGAAGAGAGGTCAATGAAACGGCTTACAACAAACCCCTTTTCAATCAGATTTTCTATGATATCAATCCGGCGCTCGATCCGGCGGTTTTCCGCCATCATGGGGTAAAATATAACTGTTCCATCATCGTGAAAACTCACCCAGTTATTGGGGAAAAGGCTGTCGGGAGTTTCTGGAGTTAATGTATCCTCTACTTCTTCCACTTCAATTCCTTCGAGCCTGAGTCGTCTTACCAGTTCGTCGAACTCAGCAAGAGCCGCTGGATGTACCTCCCATTCTTGTATAGATGAGGCACGACACTGGAAAAAATTATCCGCACTGGTCTGGGGGTTGTACCTGAAGGCAACCGGGCGAATCATCAGAACTGACGGAGTTTGCTGGATCATTATTTTAAATTTGACTATTCCTGTTATTCACAACCAATTATTAAGAACTGTTCTTCTCTCCGAAAGAACACTATAACTTAACGAATCTAAATTTAGCACAAATTTTTCGTCTTGACAAAGAAAACTATCTGCTATTCCGTTGTTCTTATTATTATCGTGGTTGCCATTATTCTGGGAGTAAGAAGTAAAAATAGCCGTCACTTCCTCCCGAGTAAGAAGGGAGTAGTTCTCTATGAGGTTTCCTTTCCCTATTCGCAGAGTTCTTTGATAATGGAGCTATATCCGAAAGAAATGGTGCTGGAGTTCAGCGGCAACCGTTTTCACACTTCATTAAAGTCTGCTTATGGCGTAGTGGCAACGGAATTCATTATTGATAATACTGAGAAGACCTTCACTCAATTATTGAAATCATTTAGCGAAAAGTTCTCCATGAAACTCAGCGAACCTGAAGCGGAAGAGTGGTTAAAACAATACCCTGGGGTACGGATTGTCCCAACGGATATTAAAGAAGAGATAGCGGGCTATCAATGCAAAAAGAGCATTGCTTATTTTGTAACCGATTCAATACCGCCGATTGAACTTTATACCACAACAGAGTTAAAGATACCTACTTCAAACTGGTGGAATCAATTCAAAGAAGTAGATGGTTTTCTGATGGGATATGAGTTTGAGCAATATGGCAAGCGAATGAAACTGAGAGCTAAAGAAGTCCGGTTTGAAGATGTCAGTGAAGAAAAATTTATCATTCCAAAAGAATATAAACCATTGGGAATCACAGGCATGAAACATCAGATAGAGACCCTTCTGAGCGAGTATCTAAATTGACGAGGCCATTTTTACTTTATCTCTTCCTGTTTTTTTTCTATTTCAAGTCCTGAGAGGTCCAGGTCGAAATTCTTTGCCACAATATCCTCTTGGGTAAGACTCGCCATCGGATATACAATTCCGTTGAGCCTTCCCCGCACTACGCCATGCGCACGCAGTGAATGTTCTGTTATAGCGGAAGATTCCAGCATTTTACCGTTCCTAGAAATATCAATTCCGATAGTGTAGGTCACAGGATAATCATTGGTATTAGCTACTTTGACAAGTAATACCATAGGGCCTTTAGGTTTATACCACTTTTCAGAAGCCCACCTAACCGAAAATTCAACCCCTCCGGTAGTTGTCACAACTTCATACTGAGCTATACCTGAAACAGAAAAAAAATTCAGTAAAATCATTATTATTACAACTCTGATGATTGTCTTCATCGCTTCAATTTTTTTTACAAATTTACTCCTGCAATATGTGCAATATTACTTATACACTCACCCCGAATAAATGAATGATGCGAAGGGAAAAGAAGATACAGACTGAGCGTAACATTTTATCTCTGTCCACGTTGAAAATTGCGAATTGTGTTAAAGAAAACACGGGGTTAATGAAGAGAACTTGCCCTGTGTTTTTTATTGAATAATTCCCACAAGCCAAAGCGTCATTCAACAGAAAATAATAATAATAAAAAGAGGCTGTATTACCGCCGGTTAGTATTATTTGTTTTTATTTTCCTTTTTTTCTTGGTCCATCAACGTGTGCATACCCATCATCTGCTTCATGGTTGTCTGCATTCCATCCGGAGAGCCATCAAGAAAGATGACATTTCCTTTACCATATTCGGCAAAATTTTTCAGTGCTTCGGTCCACATTGAAAACATGATCATGCTGGTATCAAGATTTGCCTGCTGCATTTCTCTGGCAGCATTGTTCATACCCCTCGCTACCTCTTCACGGAAGAGGGCTACTCCCTGACCACGCAGTTTGGCGGCTTCTCTTTCGGCTGTGGCTGCAATCTTGATGGCATTTCCATCGGCTTCGGCAGCTTTTGTTTTTGTAATCAGCAATGCCTGCCCTTCATTTTCAGCGGCTGCTTTCAGATTGTTGGATGCCACCACTTGACTCATTGAGCGGATGATTGCTTCATCAAAGGTGATATCATTCAACTGCAAATCCTGCAGGTGATATCCCCACTCTTCGAGGTGAGTATCTATCTGTTCTTTCACATGCTCCACAATATCACGGCGCAGCGATAATACTTCGGCCTGTCTTTTTGTAGCCACGAATGCACGAATACTTCCTTCAATGGTGCGAATTAATGCCTGCATAAGGTTTTTATCATCAATGAATTTGAATGCCACGCGCTTTATTGTTTCTTCCTGGGCATCAATGACTGAGTATAGCAGCATCGCTTTGAAATACACATTGGCCTGATCCACTGTGACAGCTTGAAATTCGAGTTCCACCGAACGATTCTGTGTAGATATTCTCCGGAAAATATTTTCAATAAAAGGAATTACGAGATTTAAACCAGGGTGCAGGATACGCCTGTATTTACCAAAGATTGTCACCACAGCGATGGTGCCCTGCTGTACTGTCTTAAAAGATTTGATTAAAAGTAAAATGATGATTGCAAAAAGGATCAGTTTGTCGGGATTGAAGAGGTCGAGCATAAGAGTGAATGTTAGATAGTAAACGAGAGTATATTGAGGCAAATGAGGAAATGCTAAGATATATCAATCGCAGGTGAATAATATAGAAAAACATAAAAAAGGCCGCACCCTGTGCAGGAACGGCTTTTCGGATGCTTCAGATCAATAATAAATATTTCTTCTCACTCTGGCAACGTGCTTTGCCAACCGAATTACCTGCTTGGTATAACCAAACTCATTATCGTACCACACATACAGTACCAGCCCCTTTCCTTCATTATTGACGATAGTAGCCTCACTGTCAAATACAGAACAACAGTCGTTACCTATCACATCACTGCTTACAAGTTCTTCACTAATACTGTAATAGATCTGATTCACGAGTTCTCCTTCAAGGGCTGCCTTTCTAACAGAGGCATTTACTTCGTCGCGGTCGGTTTCCCTACCTACATAAATATGAATGATAGCGAGCGAACCATTAGGCGTAGGTACGCGCACCGCATTGGCAGTTAATTTATTGGCAAGCTCCGGGATTACTTTGGTAACGGCCTTTGCTGCACCGGTTTCTGTAATTACCATATTGATGGCTGCACTGCGCCCCCGGCGGCTTTTTTTGTGCATATTGTCCAACAGGTTCTGGTCGTTGGTATAGGCATGTACTGTTTCAATATGACCGGTAACTATACCAAAGTCATCGTGTATGACTTTCAGTATGGGAGAAATTGCATTCGTAGTACAACTGGCTGCAGAAAATATGGTTTCATTTTCGATATCGAGATCGCGGTGATTTAGTCCGTAAACGATATTAGGCACTTCTTTTCCCGGTGCCGTGAGGATCACCTTGCTGATTCCTTTTGCTTTCAGATGTGTACTTAATGCAGTCCTGTCCTTGAAAATACCCGTATTATCAATCAGCAATGCGTTATTGATTCCATAAGCAGTGTAGTCAACAGATGCAGGGTCTTTTGTTCCGATCATGTATATCCGCTGTCCATTGATCAACAGACATTTATTTTCATAGTCAACTGCAACTGTTCCTTTGAAGCTTCCGTGAACCGAATCATTTTCGAAAAGAGCAGATCGCTTTTTCAGTGATAATTCATCGTCTTCTCGTGTAACAATAGCGCGCAGCCGCAATTGCTGGCCTGCTCCTGCCTGCCGGATGAGTTCACGTGCGGCCAGCCGCCCGATCCTGCCAAAACCGAACAGAACCACATCTCTTGGCTCGATTTCGTTTCCTGCTTCAAGGGTAAAATTGGTCAACCTGTCTTCGAGAAATTCCCTGTGGGTTTTGAAATGATCGCGGAGGGTAAGCCACTCACTGGCAAGTTTTCCAATATCAATTTTGGCGGGTGCCAATGACATATTGTAAAGTTCTTTTGCGAGATCGGAAGAGTCAAAAATACTGATAGGCTTACCTACAACTTCTGCCGCATATTTATGCAGGCGGAGAACTTCAGAAATACTGGTATCCACCAAGTGATTACGGAAAAGAACCAGTTCAATGGATTTATCAAAAAGCAGGCGGCCTACACTACTCAGTAGATCTACCGCAGCTTTCTCTTGGTTGATGTACACTTTTAGCTCATTGCTGTACGTGTCGTTGCTTAAAACAATTTGAGACATTTGGGGGTACAATTTAGTATTTAAAAATCAGCTACTTACCCGTAATATTATTGTTCAGGAAAAGTGGCGCAAAAGTAATAGTGAAAGTGTCCCATATTACCCCGCGATCAGAATAAAATTCTCACTCTTCGGGATTTTCATAAAACCTCGCAATACAGCGTGGGATGGGACAAAAAAAAGCGACCGTCAATAACGGTCGCCTTCGCAATTTCAGTATTTTACAGCCCGAAGCCGTAATAAGCCTTCGTTCCGTTTGGATATACACCTTCGAGCAACACGCCTCCGGTTTTTGACTGAAGAATAGATTTCAACTGTTCCGGGGAGCTCACTTTATCACCATCCACTTTGGTAATGATAAATCCTTTCTGAACACCCGCCGCCAATAGTTTCCCGCTGCTGAGAGATTCAACTTTAGCACCTCCTGAGATGCGGAGATTTTGTTTTTCTTTATCTGTGAGGCTGGAAAATTCGGCTCCCATAGAAGTAATTGTTGCCGCAGCCTTAGCTTCAAAATTTTCAAGTTCTGCTCTTCCATCACGGTTTCTGAGTGTGACTCCAACCTCTTGCGATTTATTATCACGCCAGACCGTAACATTGATTTTGTCGCCAGGGCGATACTTACTGACCTGCTCCTGAAGTTGTGGGATATTTCTGACTTCGGCACCCCCAACTTTTGTAATAATATCCCCCTCCTTCATTCCGCTCTCAGCGGCAGCACCACCATCAGTAAGAGCGTTGACATAGATACCCGCGACATCTTTTAGACCTGCAGATTTTGCCTGTTCTTCTGTTACATCATTGATTTTAACCCCGATAAAAGCCCTCTGCACATGGCCAAATTCGATGATGTCCTGAGATACTTTGCGGGCAATTGTCGTAGGGACAGCAAATGAATACCCTGAATAAACACCAGTGCGCGATGCGATGGCAGTATTAATTCCCACCAGTTCACCACGGGTATTTACAAGTGCACCACCAGAGTTTCCCGGGTTAACGGCAGCATCAGTCTGAATAAATGATTCTACGGAAAATATTTCCTCATTTCTGTTTCTTTCTGCCAGAAGGTTGATGTTTCTTGCTTTCGCACTCACAATACCGGCAGTAACAGTAGAAGTCAATTCGAAGGGATTACCAACGGCCAAAACCCATTGACCCACCTTTACCTCTTCGCTCTTGCCCCAAGTTATAGCGGGAAGATTTTTCTCATCAATTTTGATGACCGCGATGTCTGTTCCAGGATCACGCCCTACCACAGTTGCTTCGTAGTTTTTATTGTTGTTCAGAACAACCATCATTTTATCAGCTCCTTCCACTACGTGATTATTTGTAATGATATAACCATCAGACGAGATGATTACTCCGGAACCGGAAGCCATTTGTACCTGTGGCTCCTGTTGATATCCGAAAAAATCCATCCAAGGATTGTAAACCGTACTGACCTTGCTTTCAGTTTTTACGTGAACCACGCTATTTACCGACCGTTCAG
>JADLBA010000108.1 GCA_020848015.1 Crocinitomicaceae bacterium
AATATTCGGAATTATCCTTCTCGCTATTGCAGTAAAACTTTTTGGAAATAATATCCGATACCTGTTAGACTAACTACTCTCTGTAGAGCATCTGATCAGATCGCAGAATGCTTTGGTAACTGTAGCTGCTCATAATTACCGGTTCATCAGAAGCCCTGTTTTACTCCAAACCCCAGCGTCCCACTATATTTGTCCCAAACACCATATTAATGAAACTGCTCGAAGGAAAAACAGCTATTATTACGGGAGCCTCCCGGGGCATAGGAAAAGGAATTGCCGAAAAATTTATAGATCACGGAGCCACAGTGATATTTACCTACGCCTCCTCAGAAGATAAAGCTAGAACGTTAGAGACAGAACTTGCCTCCCGCAGAGGAAAGGCTAAAGGCTATAAAAGTGATGCTGCAGATTTCAATGCTGCACAAGCACTGATAGATCAAGTGATAATGGATTTTGGAACAATAGATATTCTCGTCAATAATGCCGGAATTACCCGCGATAATCTGTTGATGAGAATGAGTGAAGAACAATGGGACGAGATCATGCGCGTAAATCTCAAATCGGTTTTTAATCTCACTAAGGCAATCATCAAACCAATGCTCAAAGCTCGCACAGGCTCCATTATAAATATGAGTTCAGTGGTAGGTGTAAAGGGAAATGCAGGGCAGGCAAATTATGCTGCTTCAAAAGCCGGCATCATTGGCTTTACAAAAAGTATTGCCGCCGAACTCGGATCGAGAAATATCCGCTGTAACGCCATTGCTCCTGGATTCATTGAAACGGAAATGACAGGAGTGCTAGATGAAAAAATCGTTCAGTCATGGCGTGATGCAATACCACTCAAACGCGGAGGAACACCAGACGATGTCGCTAATGCATCCCTCTTTCTCGCTTCTGACTTGAGCACCTACATTACCGGACAAACCATCAATGTATGCGGTGGAATGCTAATGTAAAAAACAATCTTTTTTTGCATTTCTTCAAAAATGGAAAAAAGATTATCCACCACATCAGGGTAAATTCGCAGTCGCTCAACCTATGTATTCACTAAGCGGAAATATATGTCTATTCTGACAGGTACCCCATCATGGTTTTTCTTGATATGCATTATTACAGGAGTAATCTATGCAGGTGCCCTCTATTTCCGCGACCGGTTCAATCGCAATTACGGAAAGGTGCTGACTTCGATGTTAGGCTGTCTACGCTTCATAACAGTTGCGCTGCTGTCCTTCTTCCTTCTGAAGCCTATTATCAAAACGGTTAACCGGAATGTTGAAAAGCCGGTGATTGTCATTGCGCAAGATAATTCCGAATCTATAGTCACCGGTAAAGACTCTTCCTTTTACAGGAATGAATACCGCCGGCAACTTTCCGAACTGGAAAAAAAGCTCGGAGAAAATTATTCGGTAAAAACTTATCGCTTCGGCGACCATGTCAGTGAAGGTACTGACTCACTCTTTTACAATGAAAAACTCACCGACTTTTCCAACCTCCTCGATGAGGTTTACAATCGCTATAGCGGTCGTAACTTAGGGGCACTGGTGATCGCATCTGACGGTCTTTATAACAAAGGAAGCAATCCCGTTTACAGCTATAAAAAACTGAACACCCCGATATATACCATCGCTCTCGGCGATACCTCAGTCTATAAGGATGTTTTGCTCGCGGAAGTAACTTCCAACCGACTCGCCTACCTCGGTAATAAATTTCCGGTCAGAATCACCGTTGAAGGAAGAAAAGCCAGCGGCGAAAATTCCCTGCTGACTGTGTCAAAAAAAGGTGTTACTCTTCACAGTGAACCTGTCAGTTTCTCCGGAGACCGGTTCATAAAAACAATTGAACTTACTCTTGATGCCACTGAAACAGGCTTGCAGAGATACTCCGTTTCTCTCAGTCCTGTCTCAAATGAAGTGTCCACAGTCAACAACCGGAAAGATTTCTTTATAGATGTATTGGACAGCCGACAAAAAGTATTGTTGCTCGCCTCCGCTCCACACCCTGATATTGCTGCTATTCGTGAAGCACTGGCAAGTAATGAAAGCTATAAAGTGCAATCATCCCTGATCAGAAATTTTAAAGGAAATATCGGGGACTTTAGCCTGATGATCTTTCATCAACTCCCCTCGCTTTCTGCCGGTGGCGCTGATCTCGCCCGGCTTGCCATTTCAAAAAATATCCCCACCCTTTTTATATGGGGATCCAATACCGACTTTAATACATTCAACACTTTTAATCTCGGCTTTTCTCTCAATGGCTACAGAAATAGTTTTACCGATGTGAACGGCACTGTTGCAGACGGATTCAGTCTCTTTACAATCAGTGACCAAGCCGCCGGCGTACTGCGTAACTTGCCTCCCCTGTCGGTGCCTTTTGGAGAAATGGGCTTCAGCCCAGGTGTTACAAGTTTTATCCTGCAGCGGATAGGGCAAATTCACACCGACAAACCTTTAATTGCATTCAATAAATCAGGGGGATCAAAAGTCGGCCTGATTACCGGTGAGGGAATATGGCGGTGGCGATTAGGAACTTTTCAGCAAACCTCCTCGCACGATGTATTCAATGAGATGATCACTAAAACGGTACAGTATCTGGCATCAAAAGAAGACCGCAGCCTTTTTCGTGTAACAGGCAAAAATGATTTTCCCGAAAATGAGCCTGTTATTTTTGATGCTGAATTGTACAACGAAAGCTATGAGCCGATCGCAAACCGCAACATATCTATCATCATAAAAAACGAAGAGGGAAACGAATACAAGTTTGCATTTTCTCCCGATGGTAACCGATACCGACTGAACGCAGGAAATCTCCCTGTTGGAAATTATTCCTACATTGCAACTGAGCAAGGTGCCGCCGGACCGCTAAAAGAAACAGGCGAATTCAGCGTATCTCCACTTCAGTACGAAATCACGCATACCATCGCTGACCACCGATTGCTATATCAGTTTGCAAGAGCAAATAATGGTGAAATGTTTTATCCCGACAACATGAGTAACCTTGCCGACTCTATTATGGCCAAAAAAGAAATTGTCTCTGTATCTTACGAAAATAAACAATTAACGGATCTTATCAATTACCGATGGATACTGGCCATCCTTCTGCTGATGTTATCACTCGAATGGATTCTCAGAAAAAGAGCCGGCACCTATTGAAGCCCTCCACCGGTACATTGTATTGGCTTCCAGTTAACCCTGTTCTGACCTTTCTATCGAATGTTTCTCTCTCGTAATAATATATAGGAATGGAACTTACAGTACTTTTCCTGAATTATGCTGATCGTCATTGTTTTTACAGCACTACAATCCAATTATGAAGAATTTTTTGAAAAAAAAATGGGTGCGGGTATGGCTAATCGTTTTCTCCCTGTTTTTTCTGCTATTCCTTTTTCGCTTCCCCCTCCTTCGTGGCATAGGTTGTTACCTCGTAAGTGAGGATCCTTTGGAGTCCTGTGAGGCTTACTTTGTTCTGGGAGGAAATAGTTTTGAACGCGGAATCGAAACGGTAAAGGTTCATCAGCAATTTCCCGATGCCCGGATCATAGCCACAGGAGGTAATATTCCAATGCAGATACAAGCCTTCGATACCTCCCTGACGGAAGCCGCCCTCACCCGCCACCTGATGGTTCGGCGCGGCGTCCCCGATACTCTCATCACAATACTTGAACACTCCACCAGTACTTTTGAAGAATCGAATGAAATACTGGCCTACTGCAAAAAATCAGGATATAAAAAAATCACACTGATCTCCAGTTCATTTCACCTGCGGAGAATGCGATGGGTTTTCAGTAAAAAATTTAGTCAAAACGGCATTAAAGTACTGTTTCATGGAGCCTCCGATACCAGTTTTGATAAAGATAACTGGTGGCGTAACGAGACTAGTCTTATTACTTGTAACAATGAATACGTCAAGCTCGTTTATTATCTCCTGCACTACTGACCCCCATGAAACCGACAGAAAAAACCTCCGGCTACTATTAACAGTGGGAAACCTGCTGGACAGATAGTTGAACATATTCAGAACGGGGCTTGTTAACAATGCGGGATGATCGTTCGGCTATAAATGAATGATTTGATTAAATTTGAGAATCCGGAAGCATTTTACGCTTCTTCAATATTCTGTAATCTGAACAGTTTTTGCCTATGAGTGAAGAGAACCGCGACCAGCACTATGCTGAGAACCTTGTGAGCCGATACGAGCAAATGCTCTCCAACAACGAATCGTATTACTTTGATATTGACCAATTTGAAGAAATTGCAGAATATTATTGTGAACAGAATAAATTCCCCGCAGCTCTTGAGGCAATCAAATACGCCTCTTCTCTTTTCCCTGATAATGATACTTTGCTCCTCCGTGAATCTCAAATCCTTTCCGGTATGGGTCACCTGTCTGAAGCCCTGAAAAGACTAAAAAAAATTGAAAAATTAAATCCCGTAAACGAAGAGGTGCTATTAACCATGGGCTCTATCTACAGCCAGTTGCGCAATCACGAGAAGGCCATCAGTCTTTTCAAAAGGGCACTCGACTGCTGCAGTGAAGAGTTTGAGGTGGATATCTATATGGAAATTGCGATGGAATATGAAAATATGGAACGTTTTGATAAAGCCATTGATATCCTCAGAGAAGCTCTCTCCAAAAAACCTGACAATGAAGTGCTGCTCTACGAACTTACCTACTGCTTCGAAACAGCAGATAGAATTGAAGAGTGCATACAATTTTATCAGGAATTCATAGAAAAGTATCCTTATAGTTTTACTGCATGGTATAACCTCGGCAATGCTTATCAGAAATCAGAGTGTCTGGAAGAATCCATTGATGCCTATGATTATGCAATTGCTATACAACCCGATTTTGCCCCTGCCTACTACAACAAGGCACACGCTCTGTTTAAACTCGAAAGGTTCCATCAGGTTATCCAAACGCTTGAAGATTCTTATACGATCGAACAACCACAGGCTGCGGTTTACTGCCATATCGGAGAGTGCTTTGAAAAACTCAATGAGCTCGATAAGGCTCTTTTCTACTACAGAAAAAGCATAAAAACAGATGAATTCTATGCTGATGCTTATCTCGGAATCGGCCTTGTAATGGACCTCCAAGAGAAAACCGGAGAGAGCCTGACTTTTATCGAAAAAGCCATTGAACTCGACCCGGACAACGCGGATTATCACCTGTTTATGATCGAAATGCTCAGGAAACTTGAACGTACAGGTGATGCTATTGCAATAGCTGAATCGCTGGCGCAACGCTTCCCCGAAAACGAAGATATATGGCTCGATTTCTCTGACATCTACTTTCATCTGGCTCAGTTCGAAAATGCAATTACCTGCATCAATGATGGATTGCTCAAAATTCCACGTAGCTCCGCTCTTGGTTTCCGCAAAGTCGCTTATCTTCTGGCGGGAGGCAGAAGAGCTGAAGGTGAAGAACTACTGTTGCGCCTGATGATAACCGATACAACCGAGGCAGCCTCACTCGAGGAATATTACCCGGAAATTAATAACAACCTGCTTTATATTGATCTCAAAAGACAGCTCGGCGGATAAGCACAAATTCTTATGATATTTGCGCCTTCAACCGGCAATATAAGAACTCCCGCCAATGAACTTTACGCTGAATCATTTGCCTGAACGGACCAGGAAAAACAGATCCTATGGACTTACTATGGTCATGGATAAAGCACTCTCAATCCGTCAGGCACAAGACCTCATTGAAAGCAGTGGAGAGTTTGTCGATATCGTGAAACTCGGCTTTGGAACCTCCGCCTTTGCTCCGAATGTCAAAGAAAAGGTAAAACTTTACCAGGATAATAATATCCGGGTTTATGTCGGCGGAACCTTGTTCGAGGCATTCTACGTGCGTGGACAAGTTGATGATTATCGCCGCTATATTGACTCACTTGGTCTTAATACTATCGAAGTCTCAGATGGAAGTATAGCGCTGCCTCACGATGAAAAATGCAACCTGATTGCCCGATTTGCCAAGGATTATACCGTACTCAGTGAAGTCGGGTCAAAGGAGGAAGGAATTCTTATCAGCCCTGCAAAATGGATCAAAATGATGCAAAATGAATTGAAAGCAGGAAGTTGGAAGGTTATCGCTGAAGCTCGCGAAAGCGGAACTGTCGGTATTTACAGACCAAACGGTCAAGCCCACGTAGTTCTGATCAATAAAATTCTACAGAAAATCAAAGCTGAAGATATTCTTTGGGAGGCTCCGAAAAAAGCCCAGCAAGTATATTTCATCAAACAACTCGGCCCGAATGTAAATCTGGGTAATATCGCCGAAAATGAAGTCATCCCACTGGAATGCTTGCGAATAGGACTTCGCGGGGATACTTTCTTCGACTACCTCCCTGAAAATATCGTGGACGAAATGAAAGGATAAACTCAATATCCATGCAAGCAAGCGTACCAACAATTTCTCCCGTGAAAGAAATTACACCAACTGAACTGAAAGAGTGGATAGATTGCGGAAAAGAATTCCAACTGATCGATATCCGCGAAGACCATGAAGTGGCAAACTGCAACATTGGTGGAAAACATATCCCCATGGCCGAAGTACTTGAAAATATTGATAGACTCAGAACCGATATCCCCGTCGTTATTCACTGCCAAAGTGGTAAACGGTCCGGCGCAGTAGTTTTCGCAATTGAAATGAAATTCCGCCTTTCAAACATCTATAGCCTCTCCGGCGGTATCGTCGAATGGGGTAAGCAAATTGATGACTCACTCGAGTGCCTTTAAAACTCCTCTGCGTACTACTCCCCCAACAAATAATATACTGAATGGAACTCATTCGTACTCTCCTCGATGTTATACTGCATATTAATGACTACCTCGATGGTTGGGTACAGAATTATGGCACTGCGATCTACGCTATCCTCTTTCTGATCATTTTCGTGGAAACAGGGTTGGTGATCATGCCTTTTTTACCCGGCGACTCACTGTTATTCGCCGCTGGTGCAATCTGTGCCAGAACAGCCTCCGACCCCGACCCTTCTATGAATATCACCGTCCTGATCCTGCTCCTTTTCATCGCTGCCGTAGCCGGTGATAATACCAATTATGCTATCGGACGTTTCTTCGGTGGTCGCGCTATCAATCTTCGTATTGGCAAACGTCGCCTTGTAAAACAGGAATACCTCGAAAAGACACATTCCTTCTTCGAAAAATATGGCACTAAGGCTATTATCATGGCGCGCTTTGTCCCCATTGTCCGAACCTTCACTCCATTTGTAGCGGGTGTCGGGAAAATGTCGTACCGCAAAAAATTCCTGCCTTTCGATATCATTGGTGGGTTTTTATGGATAGCCTCTATGTCTCTCGCCGGATATTGGCTCGGCACGCACGATTGGGTAAAAAAACATTTTGAAGCCGTCGTTGTAGGAATCATCCTTGTTTCATTACTCCCAGTAGTAATAACTTTCCTTCGACATAAATTCATATCTAAAAAAACATCCGAGTGAGACTCTTTGGCCTCATCGGCTACCCAATTGAGCACTCTTTTTCTGCCGCATTTTTTTCTGAAAAATTCGAAAAGGAGTTAATCAATGATTGCGCTTACCAGAATTTACCCCTCTCTTCAATTCGTCAATTCCCCTCGTTAATCAGCACTCACCCTGAGCTCTGCGGTCTCAATGTAACTGTTCCCTATAAAGAATTGATCATACCTTACCTGACTGCATTAGACAATGTAGCCGCGGAAATTGGAGCGGTTAATTGCATCAATGTACAGGGAAAACAAATGACCGGCTTCAATACTGACGCTTTCGGATTTGAATATTCTATCAAACCATTTCTCGAAAATAAATACGAAAGAGCTCTGATTTTGGGGAGTGGTGGCGCATCAAAAGCAATTATTTATACTCTGAAAAAATGGGGTATTGATTATCGCGTGGCAACACGTACCCCAAAAATGCAATACCATCTTTCCTATGAAGATATAACACCCGAACTACTCTCCTTTTTCCCCCTTATCATCAATACAACTCCTCTGGGTACATTTCCAGATACTGCCAATTGCCCAAATATTCCTTATGAAGCAATTACAGAACAGCATTTTTTATACGATCTCGTTTATAATCCATCGCTTACTACTTTTCTGAAGCGCGGGCGCGATGCAGGAGCCCAAGTAATGAACGGTCTTGCTATGCTTAAACTACAGGCTGAAAAAAGCTGGGAAATATGGAACAAACACGAAAACTAAAACTTTGCTTAAGCAGATCACTATAATCAACAGGATTGAATTTATTTTGTAGCTGATTAATTCAGCATGATAAAAGTCTGCCATTTCAGTTCCGTCCATAAAGCAGGTGATACCCGGATATTTGTGAAAGAATGTCGCTCGCTGGCAAAAGCGGGATATGATGTTTCCCTTGTAGTGACAAACACCACAGAAGAAATTACCGATGGCGTTCGGGTCATCAATGTTCCTTTTAAAGGTGGACGACTGCTCAGGATGTTTCGCGCATCTGCGATGGTATATAAAAAAGCTCTCGAACAAAATGCGGATATTTACCATTTTCATGACGCTGAACTATTAAAATTCGGTGTGAAACTGGCGCGAATGGGAAAGAAGGTGATTTACGACAGCCACGAAGACCTCCCTCGACAACTGACGCATAAACACTATATCCCAAAATTCCTTCATCCGATTCTCACCCCTTTGGTAGAAACTTGGGAAAATAAAAAAGTTAAGCAACTGTCGGCAATTGTAGCAGCAACTCCTGTCATAAGAAACCGTTTTTTAAAGATTCATTCAAACACAGTAGATGTCTGTAATTTCCCCAACCTCGAAGAGTTGACCTCACCTGTTTCTTTCGATAAAAAAAAAAATCAGGCTTGCTATATCGGAAGTATCACCGAAGTCAGAGGCATTCGCGAACTAATGAATGCAATGGAAATTTCCAACTATAGCTTAGTGCTCGGCGGAGTCATTGACCCTCCCGAATTACGAGATAGCCTTGAAAAATATGAAGGATGGAAAAAAACTTCTTATCTCGGATTCCTCAACCGCAACCAGGTAAAGTCAGTTCTCGACAGCAGCAAGATTGGACTCCTTCCGCTGCATAAAGTCAGGAATTATGTTGATAGTCTGCCCGTAAAAATGTTCGAATATATGGCTGCCGGTATTCCCTTTATAGCAACCGATATTCCATCTTGGTATCCATATATCCTGGAACATAAGTGCGGTGTGGTCGTAGATATTTTTGACAAAAAAAAATTTGGTGAGAAAATCAATGACCTCTTTGCAGACGAAAAGAAATCCATTGAAATGGGAAAGAACGGGAGGCGTGCAGTAGAAACATTATACAACTGGGCAAATGAGGAAAAGAAACTGTTGCGTCTCTATCATTCACTAAGCTCCGGATCATGACGCTTCCCACAGTTTCCATCATCATTCCATGCTTCAATGAAGTTACATTCATTGATTCGCTAATGGAAAATATTCTCGCTCAGGACTACCCAGATGAAAAAATTGAGATACTTGTAGCCGATGGAAATAGCTCTGACGGCTCCTTTCAAAAATTAATGCTTTGGTCTGAAAAAATTTCACGCCTCAGAATTCTTGTCAACGAAACACGGTATGCCCCCAGCGGACTTAACCTATGCATTCGATCGTCAACGGGGAATATCATTATAAGAATGGATATTCATGCCATTTACCCAATAAACTATATCCGCCGCCTCGTCGAAGAACTGCTCAATAACAATGCAGAAAATACCGGCGGAGTATTGATCACCGAAAAAGGTGCTGATACAGCCGAAGCAGAGGCAATTGCTACTGTCACTTCTCATCCTCTCGGAATTGGAAATGCTCATTTCAGAACCGGAGTAGATATAATCAGAAAGGTGGACACTGTTCCGTTCGGCTGTTTCCATCGGGAAATTTTTGATCGTATCGGTTTATACGATGAAGAACTGTTGCGCAACCAAGACGATGAACTCAATGGTCGCATTGTACTCCGGGGAGGTACTATTCTCCTAATCCCCGATGTGCAGGTACGCTATTTCGCACGCGACACAAGAGCGAAATTATCTGCGATGTATTACCAGTATGGTTTCTTCAAGCCGTTAGTTAATATCAAACTTGGGCAACCCGCTTCCCTAAGACAATTCGCCCCTCCCTCACTGATTCTTATCCTTGGAATACTTCTACTGCTGTCGCCAATATCTTATGTTTTTTTTCTCCTTTTTATTTTAGTACTTTGCTTGTATGCGCTATCTGCGACTGTCATTTCCATCATCTTGTCGAATAAAGAAAAAGGTCGCTTTCTCGAACTGGTAAAAACTTTTCCAACAGTTCACTTCAGCTACGGCTGGGGATACCTCATGGGCTTATGGCAATTTGTGCTGACAAAAGGTGTTCGAAAGAAAAAGATGGAAGAATTAAAAGAAAACAGGTAAAAGAATGAGATTCTCAACTCTGATAGCGCTATCTATTCTCAGCACACTTGGCGCAGCTCAACCTATGGAAAATTCAACGGGCCACATCTTTCCATTGAATGCCGTCTGGAAATTTGCAGAGGCTGACTCTTCTAACTGGAATCTAGCTGCAGTACCTGGCTGTGTACACACCGACCTCCTACGCAACGGGCTTATCCCCGACCCCTTTAGCGGAACAAACGAACTTCACTGCCAATGGATCGGAGAAAGAGACTGGGTATATGAAACAGAACCTTTTTCAATTGATGAGAAAACCCTGCGCAACGATATTGTTAGAATTCG
>JADLBA010000109.1 GCA_020848015.1 Crocinitomicaceae bacterium
ACCCGTTTTCCCGTTGGTGATGAGGTTGAAAATAATTCTGTTCAGGAAATAAAGAGCGAGAGTTGTGATACTGCCGGCCAGCAGTATGGCTCTGGAAAACCGCAGAGCCTCCGGAAGCAGGGAATATAGTATTAGCAAAAAAGCTGATCCTGCAATAATCGGCCTGAAAGTTTTCTGTGGTATTATTGGTTTGTCATAAGCTCCACCGATAAAAGCAAAAAATGCCCAAATGATGGAGTAGGCGATAAATGCCCACCAAACTAATTCCGGGTCGTAGATTTTATTTTGTGCGCGGGCATAAATGGTTTCAACTGCCCATAGCCCGGTAATGGTTGCGACCATATCAACCATTGGAAGAATGATTGCCTTAAGGAATCGGCCTGCTATGGCTACTCCTGCTCTTAGCCATATAGCAATATTGATAAAAAGGCTGAAAAGGGTAGCATTTTTTTCCGAAAAATGTTTTCGTGCGAATATGACCATTGCGTTGTAAAACACAAATACATAGTTAAGGCTGCCCTTTTTTGTGCTTTCTCCTTTGTAATGAATGATACTCGTTTCGGGGAAATAATAATTTTTATACCCACCCTGTACAATCCTCCAAGAGAGATCAATGTCTTCTCCATACATAAAAAATGCTTCATCGAGCAGACCTACTTTATCGAGGGCTGATTTTCTCATCAGCATAAATGCGCCACTGAGTACCTCGATTTCATGTACATTGTCATTACTGAGATGACCGAGGTAATAATGATTGAACCGTTTTGATCGTGGAAAAAGCCGTGAAATGCCGGATATTTTGTAGAAAGCGGTTTCAGGTGTGGGGAGTCCGCGTTTTGACTCTGGTAAAAAATTCCCTTTTCCATCCACCATTTTTACTCCAAGTCCTCCGGAATCCGGATGATTATCCATGAAGGAAACGACTTTTGTAAGAGTGTCTTCTTCAATAACGGTGTCAGGGTTCAGGAGCAGTATATACTCGCCTGTTGCAACCCGCATGGCCTGGTTATTGGCTTTCGAAAAACCGGTATTTTCTATATTGGCAATAAGTTTTACCCAAGGAAATCTTTCCCGAACCATCTCAACGGAACCGTCCACCGAGCAGTTATCCACCACAAATACCTCTGCCCCGATTGTTCGAATTGCTTTTTGTACCGAGGTAAGGCATTGTTCGAGAAAATACTGAACGTTATAGTTGACGATGATAACAGAAAGTTTCATAATCGTTCAGTCGCTGTTATCTCTTTAAGGATGATTCATAAGGAGTACGCAACAATATGCTCCTGCCAAGTGTTACCTCATCGGTGTATTCGAGTTCCCCGCCTACGGCAACACCACGGGCAATAGTGCTCACTGCAACATTCAGCGGGCTAAGTTTTTTGAACAGATAAAATGAAGTCGTCTCACCTTCCATAGTAGCACTCAGCGCAAGAATGACCTCTTTGACCTCCGACCCGGCGACTCTTTCTACCAGGCTGTCAATGTTCAACTGCGAAGGAGATATTCCGTCCATTGGAGAAATGATACCCCCTAATACATGGTATCTCCCTGAGAATTGCCCTGTTCCTTCAATGGCCATTACATCCCTTATATCCTGTACCACACAGAGTAATCCATTGTCTCTGCGAGGAGTTTTACAAATTGAGCATTCTTCTTCATCGGAGAGATTATGACAGGTCTTGCAATAACGGATGTTGTCGCGAAGGGTGATAAGAGACTCTGCAAATCGCATTACTTCTTCCGGTTTTCTCCTGAGAAGGTCGAGCACAAAACGCAAGGCTGTTTTCCGGCCTACTCCGGGAAGGCTTGAAACCTGGTCCACTGCCTCTTCTATCAGTCGTGAACTGCTGTTCATTGCGCGAAGATAAGCGGCATCGGACTTCCATTTGTTACCCCATAGTGGATGTTGAGAAAGTGAATGAATGAGAGTGTATAGAAATCTTTTCTGTCCTTTCTTTTGTCAAAATGAGTGAAAATGTCAAAAGTATTGTTATTAGTACTCCTCATGCTCTATTTCGGTGCTTTGATGGTGGTATCTTATTTTACCGGACGAAAAGCAAATAACCAGACTTTTTTTTCCGCCAATAAATCCGCGCCTTGGTACCTTGTTGCCTTTGGAATGATCGGAACCTCCCTTTCGGGAGTAACTTTCATTTCAGTCCCCGGTACGGTGGGAGGCTCTGGTTTTGCTTATTTTCAGGTAGCCATCGGATATTTCCTCGGCTACTTTGTTGTAGCGTTTGTACTTCTTCCGCTATACTATCGCTTGAATCTTACTTCCATCTATAATTATCTGGAACAGCGTTTTGGCATTGCCTCTTATAAGACAGGAGCTGTTTTCTTTATTATATCGAGAACAATGGGAGCTACACTCAGGCTTTACTTAGTGATCAATGTGTTGCAGATATTTATCATAGATCAACTACTCGAAAACATGAACATTCCTTTTTGGCTTACCGCTACGTTGATTCTAACCATGATCCTCCTCTATACCTTCAAGGGCGGGGTAAAAACCATCGTCTGGACAGATACACTGCAGACATTTTTCATGTTGCTTGCATTGGTAGTTTGTGTGTATTATATTATGACTGATCTCGGACTCGGTTTTTCAGGAACCATGAAGGCGGCAGGCGAAGAAGGATATTCATCCATTTTCTTCATGGAACCACTGGAAAAAAAATTCTTTCTGAAACAAATCATAGGGGGGGCGTTTATCACGATAGCCATGACAGGGCTTGACCAGGAGATGATGCAAAAAAATATCAGTGTAAAAAGTCTCCACGATGCAAAGAAAAATATGGTATCATACAGCGCTGTAATGGTCGTTGTCAATTTTCTGTTTCTTCTTCTCGGAGCTTTACTTTTTCTCTATGCAGGAAAACACGGACTAACCGCTAAGGGTGATGATCTATTTCCAACCATAGCACTTCAGCATTTGCCCGGTTGGGTTTCAATTATTTTTATTATCGGGTTGATATCTGCATTATTCCCTTCGGCAGATGGTGCTATTACAGCCCTGACAGCCTCTTTTTGCATAGATATTCTCGGGATTCAGAAAGATAAGCTTACTTCGGAGGCCATACAATTGAAAAGGAGAAAAAGAGTTCATCTTGCTTTTGCCGGCATTTTCCTAATGTGTGTTCTTTTTTTCAAATGGCTGAACGATAAGTCAATCATAGATATACTGCTTGAATTGGCAAACTATACTTATGGCCCGCTGCTTGGGCTATTCGCATTCGGAATACTCACAAAAAGAAAAGTATTCGATCATCTCACACCACTGATTTGTATAGTTGCGCCTGTGCTCTCTTATCTTCTCAACACTTTCAGCGTTTCATGGATGGGAGGTTACAAATTTGGATTTGAATTGCTGATAGTTAACGGGGCGTTGACTTTTTTAGGTTTATGGGCGAGTAGTTTTTTTCAGAAAAAATACAGAGCGGAAGAGCAGAGTATTATTGAAGTATGACAGGAGAAAAAATAGGATAGTATCAGATGCATTTGAAATATTCAAAAGGCTCTTTGCAATCCCAACATTTGTATAGAGCTTTACAGGCAGTAGATCCGAACTGAGATATCATTTCAGAGTTGCTGGATCCGCAATGAGGACAAGCAATATCTTTTGTTTTTCCGGACAGCAATCCTTTGTTCAAAGAGGTCTTTTCTGGTGGAGCAATGCCCGACTTACGAAGTTTTTCTTTGGCTTCCTCCGACAGCCAGTCAGTGGTCCAGGCTGGTGATAGCACTGTCTTTACGGAAAAAGTGGCAAGGTTTCCTTTTTTCAATTTTTCTTTGATGTCCTGCTCTATTGCGTGCATTGCGGGACATCCGCTGTAGGTGGGAGTAATCGTTATTTCCACACCTCCGGGGCCTGTTTTTACAGCTCTCACAATTCCCATTTCTACCACATTGATCAATGGAATTTCAGGGTCTGGTACCTCCGAGAGTAACTCCCATATTTGGTTTTCGGTGATCATGCCATCCAAGCTATTGTGGTGAGTGAGAGACCGTGGGATACGGGCTAAAGAGTTACCATTTTGCGTCTGGATAGGCACGCTGCAGGAATTGCATATCGGCAAGAATAAATCCGAGGTGTTCAGTATGTATTCCTGCTTTACCACCACCGTGCATCCACTGGTCTTGAGGTAGTCTCAATGTGGCCTCCGAAATTTTTTCGCTAATGTCAGACAGCCATTTTTCTTTCAGCGATTTTACATCAACGCCAAAACCTTGCTCAACGGCGAGCACATCAAGTGCGTCTGGCACAAATAATTCTCCTGTATAAGACCAGATTTTATCTATGGCATTCTGGATACGTGTATGGCTCTCTTCAGTACCATCTCCCATACGGACAATCCAGTCGCCGCTATGTTGCAAATGATATGTTGTTTCTTTCAGGCTTTTTTCTGCAAACCCCCTGAGGAATTGGTCGTGCGATTCCGACAATTCCAAAAGAAAAAGACGGTACCAGGCAGAGAATAAATACTGCCGGGAAATAGTAAATGCATAGTCGTTGTTTGGCAACTCTGCGATGAGGTGGTTGCCGTACTCTCCTGCATCGCGCAAAAAAGCAAGTTGGTCTTCATCACGCCCCGCACCTTCCTTTTCAGCGGCATATTTGTATAGATAAGTAGCTTGCCCGATATAGTCGAGAGCTATATTGGTAAGTGCGATGTCCTCTTCGAGCGCAGGGCCATGACCACACCATTCTCCCAACCGTTGACCGAGGATCAGCAGGTTGTCGGCAAGGCGAAGTGTATAGCGAAAAATGGAGTTATTCATTTTCTGTTGCAGCAATAATCAATAGAAATAATTACATGTGTTCCACATCTCCCGGAATATCATAAAAAGTGGGGTGTCTGTAAACCTTGTCGTTAGCGGGATCGAAAAGAATTTCCTTTTCATCGGGGGATGTAGCTGTAATAGCCGAACTTGGTACTACCCAGATACTGATACCTTCCATCCGGCGTGTATAGACATCCCTTGCATTTTCAATAGCCATTTTAGAGTCTGCGGCATGCAGACTACCCACATGTTTATGTGAAAGTCCACTTTTGCTCCTGATAAATACCTCCCACAGAGGCCAGTCGTCGGTGCTCATATTAAACAGTTTTGAGAGTACGAAGATAATCCTTAACTGCAATATATTTGTATGGAATATGCCGGATATTAAAATAGTACAAGACGGCTAAATAAATTTTTTATTCTACTTTTAGAACAGGTTGCTGAACAATTTTGCAGGAAAACTGCTTTAAAGGTTGACTGTAAAAAGATTGCCCGTCATCAAAGAAAAAATAAAATTCATCAGTGAAAGTAGAGCGAATTTTTAGTGGGAAGTACAGCATCATAGATGTCAGAACTTCTGAAGAGTTCTCGCAGGGTCAAGCCCCCGGTTCTGTCAATATTCCATTAGGGGAAATTGTGGAAAGGCTGAACGAGATAAAAACTCTTCCCCGGCCACTGATCCTATGCTGTGCGTCCGGTACAAGGAGTGAAAGAGCAGAGCAATGGCTGAAGAGCCAGGGGGTTGCCGAAGTTTACAACGGTGGATCGTGGCTCGATGTGAGCCATTATGTAATACAAAACAAATAATCTGACCAGTAATAAAGATGTTTTCATTTTTAAAAAAAATATTTGGAAATCAGAAATCCGTTCCACTTTCACAATTGCTGAAAGAAGGGGCTGTAGTAATTGATGTGAGAACTGCCGCAGAGTTTGCGGAAGGCCATTTTAAGGGCAGCATCAATATTCCGTTACAAACTATTGAGAAGAGAGCAGGAAGGTTTAAAAAAGACCAGCACATCATTCTCTGCTGCAGGAGTGGTGCCCGAAGTGCGAATGCCAAAAGTAAAATGCGCCGAATGGGGTTTCAGCATCTATACAATGCAGGGTCTTGGACGGCTCTTAAAAAAATACGGACATGACCAACGAGAACAAGGAAAGTTTTAGTGAGATTATCAATAGCGAAATTCCGGTGTTGGTGGATTTTTTTGCCACCTGGTGTGGCCCCTGTAAGCAGCAGGCACCTATTCTCGATGAGCTGCGTCAGCTTATTGGAAACAGAGCACGGATACTCAAAGTAGATGTGGATCGCAATCCTGGAATTGCATCGCAACTTGACATACGAGGAGTTCCTACGCTTATGATATTTAAAAACGGAGAGATTAAATGGAGGAGTTCTGGTGTAAAACATCTGTCAGAATTAGTGCAGTTATTGAACCAACACAGCAGCCGACCCGCATAACAGAAAATAGTCAGCGACTATATACCGGTATTCAAGAAAGCGAACGGTTCTGATACAGAAACTCACGCAGTCTTAAGGATGTTTTTAGCGCTTTGTTTTTTTGCATAAGCCATGGCTGCTTCCCGAACCCACCGTCCGTTATCGTGAGCATTTTTCCTTGCTTCAAGTCGTTCTTTATTGCAGGGGCCATTTCCACGAACCACCTGATTAAATTCCTCCCAGTCAATTTCGCCAAAATCATAGTGGCCGCGTTCTTTATTCCAGCGGAGGTTTTTATCGGGAATGGTGAGTCCGAGGTATTCTGCCTGCGGAACGGTCATATCAACAAACTTCTGGCGCAACTCATCATTGCTATGACGCTTGATTTTCCACTTCATATTTTGCGCACTGTGTTCGGAAGTGGCATCACTGGGGCCAAACATCATTAGCGAAGGCCACCACCACCTGTTCAGTGCATCTTGTGCCATTGACTTTTGTGCAGCGGTACCGTTTGAGAGAGCGATCATGATTTCATATCCCTGACGCTGGTGGAAACTCTCTTCTTTGCATATTCGGATCATGGCACGGCTATATGGGCCGTAGCTTGTACGCTGAAGACTCACCTGATTGACGATGGCGGCACCATCCACCAGCCAGCCTATCGTGCCGATATCGGCCCAACTGAGTGTAGGATAATTAAAAATGCTCGAATATTTCGATTTACCGCTAAGCAACTCATTTACCATAGCAGCGCGTTCAACGCCGAGTGTTTCGGCAGAACCATAGAGATAAAGGCCGTGCCCGGCTTCGTCTTGTATTTTTGCGAGTAAAATTGCTTTTCGCCTAAGTGAAGGAGCGCGGGTGATCCAGTTGCCTTCGGGCAGCATTCCAATAATCTCACTGTGAGCGTGCTGAGCAATCTGGCGAACAAGGGTTTTCCGGTAGCCTTCCGGCATCCAGTCTTTTGCCTCGACCTTATTTTCTGCGTCAACGAAGCGTTGAAATTTTTCCGATAATTCCTGATTGTCCATTCTTTCCTTTCTCTAATAGGTTTTAATAAATACAAATACTGCACGGTTGTGACAAAGGTATCTGATATTTATGGTTTTTAGATATTAGTTGTGTGTATCGTACTTCTTCCGGCCTTTTGACAGGGAAGTAAGTTAATGCTCCGAATATTGGTCGCGGAAGAGTATTTTCGCATCTATAATATCAAATATGTCAAGACCCCGATTTCATACTCTTCGCGTTCATCAGATACGACGTGAAACTTCAGAATGTATTTCGGTATCATTCGATGTTCCAGAAGAACTGAAAGATGCCTACTTGTTCAGACAAGGCCAGTATCTGACCTTGCGCGCTGTGGTGAATGGAGAGGATATTCGCCGTTCCTATTCGATTTGTACTGGAATAAATGATGGGGATCTTCGGGTAGCAATAAAAAGAGTAGAGCAGGGCATTTTTTCAAACTGGGCTTTTGATTCGTTATCTGAAGGCGATGAAATACAGGTGATGACTCCTACCGGGCATTTCACCGCCCCTCTTGACCCCGCTCAAAAAAAGAACTACTTATTGGTGGCAGCGGGAAGTGGTATTACACCTGTTTTATCTATCGTGAAATCGGTACTTTCAGCCGAACCTAAAAGCGGAGTTTCTCTGATCTATGGCAACCGCTTTTTTAGTTCTATTATTTTTCGTGAGGAGTTGGAAGATTTGAAAGACCGGCACCTCGGACGCTTCCGGTTGTTTCATGTTCTAAGTGCTGAACCCAATGAGATAGATCTGTTTCATGGCCGGATCAACAGTGAAAAATTAGATAGATTTTGTACTTCATTTATCAACTTTGATAAAACAGATGAAGTATTTGTCTGCGGACCTGAACCCCTTATCAGGTGTGTGAAGGATTTTGCCTTTAAAAATGGCAAAGATGAGTCGCAGGTACATTTCGAATTGTTTGCAACACCCGGAACAACCCCTGTTAGTGCGCGTCCTTATACCCAGGAAAAAAAGGATACAATAGGGAAAGTGTGTGATGTCAATATTATTCTCGATGGTCAGCGGGTCAATTTTAAAATGCCGATGGATGGCATTTCAATACTTGATGCTGCACAGTTACAAGGGATGGACGTTCCTTTTTCGTGCAAGGGAGGAATGTGCTGTACCTGCCGTGCTCATCTTGATGAAGGGCAGGTTGAAATGGAAGTGAATTATGCGCTTGAGCCGGGGGAGCTCGATGCCGGATTTATTCTCACCTGCCAGTCTAGGCCAGTGACTGAAAAGGTGGTGGTTGACTATGACAAGCAATAAGCAGGAATTTTGGAACAGTAGTGGTTGCGAAAACCGAACACCCAGGTTCGCTCAATATCGTACCCACTTTCACCTGTTATAAATGAAGAGGTAGTCTCTGCCTGCTAACTTGCTTTATCTGATAGTTTGGAACCGTACTATTTCTGTCCCCGTAGGTAATGGCAAATAGACAATATAGAGGCCGGAGGGGAGGTCGGACAAATCAACTGACACGCCAGGTGTAATGGTTCTTTCCAGGCATTTTTTTCCTGAGATATCATAGATAGAAACTACCGCATTATTGAAGTTATCTGAAGTGTATGTAAGAAAGCCATCCCGAATGATAATGGAATGGGAGGACGGATTTATATCTGAAATATCATTTGTAAAATCAATGCAGCTTTCCTCACTATAGGTATTCGTATAATTTCCCAGAATCACGTTGGTGAGGTGAATGATGTAAGCTTGTGCACCGGCTGTTTCACTATAGCTATAGGTAACGCCCGCAACGATGGCCTGATGGTCTTCCGTTATGTTGATAGAATAAATTTCATCATTTCCTGATTGACCGAAAGTATGACCAATTACCCATTGCCCCGCAAGAGTTCTTTGTTGGAGCATAATGTCGTTTTCCCCTCCACCATAAGCATTTTGAGATCCACCAATCATAAATCCATCAGACCAGAAACAAATATCGCGGATGGGATAATCGGTATTGATGCTTTCTCCATCAACCAGTGTTTGAGCGGATCCGTTAAAGTCAGAGGTAACAACAAGGGCATCCTGATATTCTCCTGTTTTGTGGTATCCGCAAGCCATCATCCCCTGCATACCGGGCTTCAGACCATAGAATTCACTTTCTCCGCCGGAAAGATGAAATTCAGTAAATGTTTGGAAATTACTATCTATACCTATTAGCCAAGCCTCTGTACTTTCAGTATCTGAGAAATGGTCGGTAGCTCCGGCAACAAAAATTGTATCATTCCTCGTGATGACCGAATTGAAAGTATCGTTTCCACTATAGCCGAATTTTTCGCTCTGCAGTATCTGTCCATCCGGATGGATCTTTAGCAGGAATCCATCAGAACCACCGGCGGTATCCGAAAATGTATATCCACAGACGAAAATTTTTCCATCGGAGTCAACCGAAATATCATTCCCGAAATCCCAGTCCTGGCCGCCATAGTCTAGGCTCCAGAGCACATCTCCATCGCTATCGGTCTTAACTATTAAAACATTATATACATTTTGCTGAGATGTATTCGTAAAACCGCAGAGAAGAAAATTTCCATCAGAGTCTATCGCAAGTGCCCTAGCATTGTCAACGCCGTTTCCTCCATAGCGATGTGTCCAAATACAATTCATATCAGCATCCAGTTTCATAAGAAAAAAGTCGGTATCACCTCCAGGAGTTGAACTGGTAGTACCGGTAACGGCATATCCACCGCCTGGAAGTGGAATGGCCTCTCTCGCTTCCTCGAATCCAGCCCCTCCAATGATCTTATGCAGAGCCGCTTCGGGCTGAGGAAAAGCTATGCACGGATAAAAGAAAGGGAGAAATGAAAGTATTCTTTTTAGCAGTTTCTCCATTTTTTTATTTCTCTTCGTAATAAGTATCATTCATTGTGTATTGTCATTCTATCCAATAAAAATATCCTTTCTGAAGTGTTTGCTCTCGTATCCTACTTATCATAGGCACTATACGAAATTTCTAAAACAGTATGCCGATCGAGCCGCAATTTAATAAAGCAACTCTGCCACAGGTTTTGAAAATCTTAGTTAGTTTGATTTTATTTCTGTATTCCGAGCTTATTTTGCAGAGGGCTATTCATAATTTTCAAATATATTTTTTAGTGAAACTGATTTGCTACGATTCAATGATTTTAATTTCATCTTCCGTCAATTCATAGAGTTAATGAACGAATATATTGGTTTGGGTATTGCCGAAGTAGCGGATTATTAGCACTAAAATTCAATAGAATTACTGCCGTTGAATTTAGTACAAATGTTTCATAGTAGCACGTCAGCCGGCATTTTGCCAATACGCTGTTGCACTAAACCTTCGGTAGCCTCTTCTTTTCATTGTCGTAAACATACGCATAACTAAATCATTTTAATTATGCGTACTACAAAAATTCAATTTGCCGACGCGGGTTCGGCTGCTACCATCGTTAAGATGGCTTGTGAACGGGTGGAAGGATTTTCTGCTCTCTACACACGCTTTGAACGCAAGATGTCCATTGCGGGAAAAAGCCTAAGTACCATCACCAATTATGGTTGTCACATTTTGCTTAACCCCATAAACCAACAGATAAAGAATAAACCGAAAACTGCATAACGATGCGGACGGCCACCGGCTTGGCTGAACGATAGATGAATTGCCAGCA
>JADLBA010000110.1 GCA_020848015.1 Crocinitomicaceae bacterium
CAATGTTTCCACCGTTTTAAAGATCATTGGTATTTATGGTTTGCTAATCCTATTGCTGTCTCTCGGTAAAAGACATATATTTGAAAGTAGCATTCCTGTAACAGAACTGTTCTCCTCTTCTTCAGCTTCTGGATTCAATTGGGCAAAAGCATTTGTAGGTGTGTTATGGTCCTATACAGGATGGCACTATGCGAGCTTTGTAACGGGAGTGGCTATCAATCCGAAAAGAAATGTCCCCATTGCCATGATCGCCGGTACACTCATCGTAACACTCTCGTATGTGCTCTGTAATATTGGCTATCTCAGTGTGCTAAGTGTTGATGAAATAAAAGGAACCACTACGCTTGCCGCCGATGCTGCAGGACGGGTTTTTCCGGGTGGCGATATTGCCGTTTCAGTGTTGATTGCGCTTTCTGTTTTCGGATGTGCGGGGATCTATGTTCTCGCTACTCCGCGCATCATTCAGCAGATGTCCACCGAGGGATTGTTTTTTGAAATATTCGGCAAGGCTCATCCAAAATTCGGAGTGCCGGTAAATGCTATCCTACTGCAATCTGCCTGGGCAATCGTACTCGTTTTTTATTGGGGAAAATTTGAATCACTCTATACTTATGTAACGATCACCGAGTGGTTCTTTCTATTGATGGCTTGTGCAGGGTTATTTATAGTACGTTATAAAAAGAAAAGCGATACCGGTGAAATAGCCTTTAAATCACCACTCTTCCCGTTGCTTCCGATTATTTTTATTGCGGTGATAGGATGGTTCATCGTGAAAAATGCTAAGTCTGAAAATCCCGCGGCATACTATGGCCTTCTTATAATTCCTGTCGGAGCAATCGTTTATTACCTCTATAAAGTTTTCGGCAAGAAAGCAATTCGATAATAGATGTTTCGATGAAAAAACAAAGAGAGATCGAGGTAATATTGTTTCAATCCGGCAAATCAGAACTGCCCTGCATTGCTAAAGTACCACCGGTGCTATCGCGCTGCAATTTCTCCTTCCCCGCAGCAGGATTTAATGAAGCGGCTATCTATTTCGAAAAATCACTTTACTCACACAATTACAACCTACTATACATCAATAGAGACGATAGGCAAAAAAATTCTGTCTGTAGCTTTCTTGCAGTCACTTCCATTCACTGAAAAATGACACGGTTAACGGCGCTCCCTATAAATAACAATGTGAGCAGGAAATACCGTCTAATAACACTGTGCTTTTTTTCTATTTCATTTTTGACGGCATTTTCACAACAAAATGATACCCTCAGAAGCCTTTCTGAGTTTTCGTTTAACCAGCATTTGGGAAGGCTGATCAAGATATATGAAGAATTTCCAACAACTGATTTTTCTACGTTGAGTGAATTATCGTTTTCATATAAAACACGGGGGAAAAAAGAATGGCATATCTATCATAAATATCCTTCGCTCGGTGGATCGCTGATCTTCATATATTTTGGAAACAGCGATACGCTTGGCAACGCCCTGGGGCTGGTTCCGACAGCACAGTTTGAATATGACCAAAAAAAAGGGAGCTTCTTTTTGCGTGCCGGTCTCGGTATCGCCGCATTCAATCGTCCATACAGACAAGAGGATAATCCCGGCAACTTAGTACTGGGCTCCACTTTCGAGAATTTATCGGTGCTGCATATCGGCTATTCCTTTTTTTCCGGGAAGAGACTGAGTATGTCGCTGGGTTTATCAGCGACACACTGTTCCAATTCCCATTTACGGGTACCAAATGTGGGGGCCAACATTTTTTCTGTTTCCTGTGGTTTACGTTGGTCTGAACCACCGAAAATTCGTTCAATGAAACCCCACCAGGCGGTGGACGATCGCAAAGAAAAAAACAGGCACTTGCATTGGAACCCCGCCATCTCTTTGAATTTTGGATTGCATGAGTTTCCCGGAACTGTACATCCCATTGGAGGACCGTTATATCCAGTTTACGGCTGCTCTCTTTTTGCATCGCGGGTTTACAGAATGAACGGGCGCATAAGTCTGGGAGCTTCTTTGTATTATTATAGCGGCTATTATGATTTGATCTTATCGCAACAATTGTTTCCGGAAGGAACGGATGCTGGGAAAAAATCGGTGACCGTTTCAATCCATGGTGCGCGGGAATGGATTTTTGGGCGATTCGGCCTGATAGTGCAGGCAGGAGTAAATATTTACAGCCCCTTTCTCCGCGAGTTAGCGGAAATAAAAAACATTCCTTCAAAAGGTGTGCTCTATCAGTGGACCTCTAACAAAGTCGGTTATCGCTACTCTCCTCTGGGATATACTCAAAAAACAATCAAGCCTTTTGCAGGAATTTCAGTAAAAGCCAATGGTGGAACTGCCGATTTTTTTGAAGTTTCTATTGGAATAGTACTCTGATTCTGTACTCAGGTCTTCTGCTTTTCTCTTCGGGCTGCGGGAAACAGAATATTGTTAAGAATCAACCGGTAGCCGGGCGAGTTGGGAAAAAGATTGAGGTCCGTAGGCGGATCCCCGACAAGATGCCGGTAATCTTCGGGATCATGGCCTCCGTAATACGTCCATTGCCCCTGACCCAGTTCACCATGAATATACTTTGCGCACTTTATGCTCTTGGTCTCTCCCATAATAGTAACATTGCTTTTCATAAACTGCTCACGAAACGAGGTGGTCTGTCCCATAAACCCTTTGATCACCTGTGTGTGGTTTTGCGTGAGAATGGTGGGAATGATGTCCCATTTTGCAGAGAAATCGAAGAGAGTAAAAAAATCGTTCAGTTCGGTGAGTTTGCCGTGATCATCGGTTCCGTCAATATCTGAAAATTCATAGATCATAGGATCCTTGTCAATCTTGTAGTCTTTAAAGGCAAACCCTTCATTAAATTCCAGTTTTGACTGCGCCTGTGGATCGCTGGGATCACCGTCGAATACCGCTTCAACAATATCAACGTGCTGTGCTGCGAGCGCAATATCATAAGAGTCTGTGCCGCTGCACATGGTAAATAAAAATCCGCCTCCGACAACAAAGTCACGGATATTCAGCGCCACTTTTCTCTTCATTTCAGATACTTTGGCAAAACCTAATTCAGCAGCCATGGCCTCCTGTGTTCTCACCTCTTCCTGGTACCAGGCAGCATTGCGGAAACTGCGATAAAATTTTCCATACTGTCCCGTAAAGTCCTCGTGGTGCAGGTGCAGCCAGTCGTATTTCGGCAATTCCCCGTGGACAATCTCGCGGTCGTAAACGACAGTATAGGGAATTTCAGCATAAGTGAGCACGAGAGTTACAGCATCATCCCAGGGTTGTTTTCCGGAAGGTGAATAAACGGCGATCTTAGGGGCTACTTCGAGTTTTACTCTTTCCATATTCGTTTCCGGATCAGCAATTTCCGAGTAGATCTGGTTGGCCTGTACATCAGCAATTACTTGGAAAGAAACACCGCGAATACCACACTCTTTGGTAATATCGGGGTAATTATCGCAGAGAAAACTGCCTCCGTGATAGTTCAGCAGCCATTCAATATTGATATTGTTCTGGAGAATCCAGTAAGCAATACCATAGGCTTTCAGGTGATTGGTCTGGCTGCCGTCCATTTTGATCAATATTTTACCTGCATGAGCAATAGTGGCGGCAATACAAAACAACAGGAGAACTATAGTTTTTTTCATTACTAAGAAAATTGCGGAATACAACAACGCAATTTACCAAAGATTGTTCCGGCGGGTTTCAAAATACAGTTAAATAGCATGGTTGTCGGGGTAAAATGTATCTGTATAGCTTAAATGCTTATCCATTTTACATTTTTGGTAAAATCAAAATCATCTGATAATCCGGAGGAGTAAAAAAATGGTTGGGAGGGTTGAATCCGCCTTATTTTTCTTTCTTGAAACAGACTTATTTACTCCGATTTGTGAGCGACAACCATCTTTGTCAGAAGGGTGCTTCATCGCCCGCATAATCAAATGGCTCATCGTCATCTTTCATCAGATTGATCTTTGATGAAACAGTAATGGTAGTAGTATTTTCTCCTGCGAACGCTGTATTTGATTTCACAGCTTCACCATAATTGTTTTGGCTTTCATAATCAAATCCTTCGAGATTGGTGAATTTCGCAAGGCGACCGATAAACCGGAGGCGCACAGCTTTCAGTGCACCGTTCCTGTGCTTTGCGATGATAACCTCAGCAATGCCATCGTTGCTGTTTCCATCAGAATCGGTGGTGATACCGTAATATTCGGGGCGATAAATAAAGCCAACGATATCCGCATCCTGTTCAATTGCACCTGATTCGCGAAGGTCGGAGAGCAGCGGGCGTTTGTCGCCGCCACGTGTTTCGACCTGGCGCGATAACTGAGAAAGAGCGATGACAGGAACATCCAGCTCTTTTGCAATTTGTTTAATGGAGCGCGAGATGGTTGATATTTCCTGCTCGCGGTTTCCGGATCTATTGTTCTCGCCTCCGGTGGTCATCAACTGGAGATAATCAATGATCACCATCTGAATACCGTGCTGCGCTTTTAGACGGCGACACTTTGCGCGGAGTTCAAAAACGGACAGTCCGGGAGTATCATCAATAAATATTGGCGCATCACCAATACGGGAAATGCGCTGGTGCAACTGGTGGTATTCATGGTCTTGCAAGTTGCCTTTTCTCAACTTGTCGGCATCGAGTTCCGTTTCACTCGCAATGAGGCGTTGCACCAATTGTACACTCGACATCTCTAAGGAAAATACAGCCACCGGAATCTGGAATTCTACGGCCATATTGCGGGCCATTGAAAGTACAAAAGCTGTTTTACCCATCCCAGGTCGTGCTGCTACAATAATCATATCAGACCGCTGCCATCCACCGGTAACCCTGTCTAACTCGGTGAATCCTGATGGTACACCGCTGACACCGCTGGTATTCTTTCTTGCAATTTCAATCTGGTCAAGGGCTGTCTTGATGAGCACACTCATCTTATCGTAATTCTTGCGGATATTTCCCTCAGCGATCTGAAACAAATTGTTCTCCGCACTGTCGAGCAGATCGAATACATCGGTGGTCTCCTCGTAGGCATCTTTTATAATTTCATTAGAAATTCTTATCAACTCGCGCTGAATATGCTTTTGTGCAATGATTCTTGCGTGCGTTTCAATATTGGCGGTTGAAGCAATGCGGTTAGTAAGTTGGGAGATGTACAACGGGCCTCCTATCAACTCTAACTCAGCGGCTTTCCGCAGTGCCTGGGTAACGGTAAGGATGTCAATCGGTTCGCCTTTCTGGAAAAGCCCCATGATGGCGGAATAGATCCGTCCGTGCTGGTCTTTGTAAAAACTTTCGGGCTTGAGGATATCAATCACCGTATTCACAGCGGTCTGCTCGAGCATCATGGCACCGAGCACCGCCTCCTCGAGGTCTATTGCCTGTGGCGGCAACTTCCCCAATTCAATGCCCATATTCTGGTTCATTGATTCGCGGATCACGTGAATCCGCTCTCTTCTTTTCTGTCTGCTATCTTGTCCGCTCATCGGGAATATGGTCAATGGGTGTTTTTTCTCTATCTCATCTTCTCTATTTTTCCAACCATTCGGCTTCTTTCATTTTAATGGGATATTTTTGCGAGAAAAGTTTTCAAAGATAATTCTGCTACTTTCGGATTATGCCGGAGAGTACATTCACTTTTCAGCAATTTCACTCTTTAGATTGTTAGAAAAAGGTATTCGTTTGCTAATCATATAAATCTCGGTTAAATAATCTGCTTCTCAGAAGAAGTCTCAAAGACTTTTCAACCGATCTTTCAGCCGTTGATTTTTTTTCTTATGGGATGAAAACAAAAATCCTCCTTTGGTTGTGTGTGGCAGTGTTCTCACTGTTTTCCTGCAAAAAGGAAGACACCGGTTTTCCTGTCATTACTTTGTACTCTCCATCTGAGGGAGAGTTTTTTTCATTTGGCTCTCAAATTCATGTTCATTTCAGGGCTACCGATGATCGCGGATTGCACCGTGTGGCTCTGACCATTATTAACGAGGCAGACCATCGCGTTTTTTTTTCAAAACAATTTTCTTATAGCGGAAATAGGGAGATAGAAGAAAATATCTCGATCACCATCAATGATATTCATCTTGCATCGGGCAGCTATACTGTACTCATCACCGCCGATGATGGCCGCAATGAGAAAAAAGTACTCTGTGGAATAGCCATCAATGGAGCGCCAAGAACACTGGAGCGAATACTTGTACTCCGCCACCCGGATACGTTTACAACGGTGATTGACAGCCTCGGCGACGACGGAAATTTTTTTACAGGCAAAATACTAAACGGAAATTTTTTGCTCGCATCTGTCATCAACTGGAATAGCATACTCCACCTATCAGGTAAAACAACAGATGGCATCGCTTCCTTTTCACTTCCAGAAATTTTTGAAATCAATCACCTTCATATTCCTTTTGGTTTTGGCAATGACCTGTTTACAGATATTTTTACCGATGAGGCGGCGAATGAGACCTGGCTGGGTGCAAACGACGGTTATATCAGGGCGATTGATGCAAGCGGTAACATATCATCTGTCATCGAAGCCTATTATCCAAAACAGGTGCTTGCCACAGAACATTTTATTTATAGTTATGGCGAAAACGGGGTGCTACCGCGCAAGTTGGAGGTATTTAATAAGCAGACGGGGCAATTGATACAGACACTGGTAGTAAATGAAAAAATAACCGGCTTGCTTCCTCTTGAATCGGAAGACCGCATTTTGGTTATCCGCGAAAATGCAGAAGGCAGAAACCTCATTCCTTTTATAAAACAGGGAAATTTTCTCGATGAGTGGACTGCTTTTCACTCAGCCCATTTTGATCCGGTACTCACATCATGCATTGCTCCCAACGGAGTGGTCATTGCCGATGGAAATGGAATATACTATTATCATCATAACGGATCATTGATCGCTTATTCTGGAACAAATTACCATCCTGTTTCGATGGTATGTGAAGACGATGGCTCTGCGATAGTGTGGGTGCTGGAAGAAGGGGTGCTCACTCAATTGGATGCGACACAGCCGGAGTTTCCAACAGTGAATACATATAATACCGGTGGAAATGTCAGTCGGGTGTTGCTCGTGTATAATAAATAGCCAGTATTTCCTGACTTACCCTTTTTAGTTCAGTATATTAAACTCAATCCTGGTGCCCATCATTGGAGCTGCCTTCGTTTTATTTTTCCGATAGTGAATTGCATAAACTATCAAAGTCAATAGAGCAGTTCTCACCTTGTTTTCCTGCACAAAAATAATTTTTTAGTACAAAACTTACCGTGCAGAAAAATTTCAAAACAATAAGATTATACAGGGCTTCCAATGACTCCAGTCACTTTGTTATTTTCTGATAAGATCGCCCCACCAAATACCTCTTCCAAAAGTTCCTACGACAAGTTTTCCGGCTTTATAATTAATATCGAGTGCTTTAATGTAGGTTCCGGGAAGTCCCGTCAGCAGCGTCCACTGCGACTCTCCTGCATGCCGTGTAAAAACACCGTAGTTGCTCCCGATATACAGTCTTTTCTCGATGCCTTTCTGCAGTACCATTGACTCACACCTGCTCCATCCGAGGTTAGCAGTATAGTCTTCATAATCCTCTCCATTGAACCACCAGACTTTTCCTTCTCTTTCCACTTTTCCATATAGTACCCAGAATTTCCGGGGGTCTGATGGATCCATGCAGATATTCATGATCCAACCGTCCACCGGAACTTCTTTCACTCTTTCCCAGATTATTTTTTGCGGATCAGGTTCATTGATATTAAATGTCCTCCAAATCTGCGGATGAGTAAAACCATCGTTCAGTACATAAACATACATGACTGCCGGATGCTCTTCTGAAAGATAAAACCGGTAAGCGCAATACAGTGTGCTGTCCATTTTATCCACATCCATGATCACTTCCCAGTTGTCGCCGAGATCTCTGGAGCGCATCAGTTTTGTGCCTGAGCAATAAACTGTATTTGTGTTTGTCGGATGCATCCTGATCCATGTATGCCATTCCGTTTTAGTTCCGGCAGGGCGAACAGAGCTTTCGAAGCCAGTGCCATCAATGCTCCTCTGGATACCTCCGTTTTGCATGGTCGAAAACATTACCGAAGGGTTGGCAGGATGAGTAATGGTTTCAAATCCATCTCCCCAACTAACGTGCTGCCATTTTTTTTCACGCAACAGATTACCGCCTACATCGTATCCGCCAAACAATACCTGGGGTGCAGTTCCCTGTGCTACCGATAGCCCGAAGACATTGGCTGCACCGATCCCTTTGTCTTTTGTTTCAAAGTGAAGGCCACGGTCTCTGCTTACACTTACTCCCCCATCGTGAGCAGCCCAAACCGTAGTCCCATTTTTTGAAATACCGATGAAATGACAATCATCGTGCATTTGATTTTTTTCAATTTTTGAAAATGAATGACCTCCATCTTCACTTAGGTACAACGGCTGAATATTTCCGCACATCATAAAGTCAGGATCCAACGGAGACACCGCAAATGCCCTGGCACGTGTCGGTATCACATTGTCAGTTTCCGCACGCAGCGATTTTATCATCTGCCATTTCCGGGTTTTGAGATCGAATACCTGCAGAGTCCCCTCTCCCTGACTGCTCTGCGATAGCGCCTCGCTGCAGGTAACTGCTGCAAACAACTTATAGGGTGCTGCCGGAGAAACCTCTATGCTCATGCGCAGGAAGGGATAGCGATTCGGCTCCGGATAAACCGGCAGCGGCATTTCTTCCCACTTTTTTCCTCCATTAAAACTGATCAGCAGTTTATTCCCCGCAGCGATAATAATATCTTTTCTTTTGCTCCTCCCCTGGAGGATTTCAATATCATAAAAATTACCCTCGGCAATTTTTGTCCATAGTATCTCGCCGGGATCAAGTGTCCGATTATTGATCCACAATCCCTTGTTTGATGCGACAAAAAGGGATTTCAAATTCCGGAAAGAAGAAACTACTTCACCTATTTGCCCATCTGTTGGATAGCCATCACCGAAGGGCAATCTCGCCTCTTCATTTTTTCCATTGATGGATACATAGGAAGTTCCCGCATCTTCCGTCAACCATAAGCCATCAGAAAACATAAATACATCATCACCATCACCGGTGGCCACTACCCAACGTTCTATTTTTTTTTTGTGTACCGCGACGCTCGATGCCCCGGAAACAGGCAACCGATCCATACCGCCATTCACCCAAGTCTCACCGCTGTTGGCAGTAAACCAGAGACCTCCAGTTGGTGAACACGCCCACAAACAATTTTCCTTTTCAGGGTGCAAAAAAAGATAATTGATCCTGCCCGTTCCATTTCCTCTTCCCTTTGCATAAGCTGGTATTGCTTTTCCGCCGGGATTCATCTCCGGCGGCGTTTCGTCAGGTCCCAGCGACTCCCAATTCCATTGAAGTTGTTTCAGTATTTCACTCCGGTCATAATAATATGCCGGCCGCCCGCCGGGCAAGGTCATCGCCTTCGTCTTTGATTTCATCTCCGGCTTATCTTCCACTTGGGCCATCGTGGACAAGGGAAGAATTGCAGTGAAGAAAATATGTACACAAAAAAGTTTCAGGCGCATACCTTAGTATTGGGCCGTAAAAATAACCATGCCTTATTATCTTAAAAAAATAGGCAGACACAATACCTGTAAAGAGCATCAAAACAGGGGGGCTTCATTAAAGAATAAAGGGGATACCTCTGCAGGCGAAAGATCCCCAGTATAATCTTAACAACAAATCATGCCGCCGGGTTCTTACGGAACAACGGTAAACTCGAGCACGGAAACGTACTGCACGTTGGTGGAGGCGGCTAATGCGGTACCGGCGGGAAGCCACAACGCACCGGAGAGAAGAGTAAAAGTACTGACCGCATTGGAGTTTACATAACCGCTACCATTAGTTGGCAATGCGCTTGCCTTGGAGGAAGTGGTGCGAATATTATACCCATTCACTACAATAATAGTCTCCGTTGTTGTTGTTGAAGTAGCAGACCCCGGGCCTACAGCATTCGGTGTCGAAGCAACAGGGCTCGCATTCGGCAGAATATTTTCCACCTTCCAAATTTTTCCAGATGGAACAGTAGATGATGAACTGATCAGCAATGCCTGGCTGAACTCCAGTGTCTGGCCGGAACAGTTGAATGTTGTCAGCACAATGATCGCCATCAGTGCCGATGCAGAATACAATGTAGATAATTTCATAAGGGCTGAGTTTGATTTAGAAAGGGTTATTATTATCAAGCCGTATAATGGATACTCTTTCGGGTATCCATTTCTTCCTTCGAAAATACTCTCAAATGTAATCAATAAATGAAACAGCCCATCATTGCTGCTTGATTAAAAAGGGGAGGTA
>JADLBA010000111.1 GCA_020848015.1 Crocinitomicaceae bacterium
AAAGTTATGGAAGTGGGGCCGTGTGAGTTTTATGACAAAAAGGAATTGAAACAAAACAATTCTGAACAGGGAGTCAGGGTTGTTCCGCATGCCATTGCCCGCTATGGATCATTTCTCGCTAAGGGGGTGATCTTGATGCCTTCGTATGTGAATATCGGCGCATACGTGGACAGTGGTACTATGGTGGACACTTGGGCCACCGTCGGCAGTTGTGCCCAGATTGGTAAAAATGTACACCTCAGTGGCGGAGTGGGAATCGGTGGGGTGCTTGAGCCTTTGCAGGCGGCTCCCGTGGTGATCGAAGACGGCTGCTTCATTGGCTCGCGCTCAATCGTCGTAGAAGGTGTGCGCGTAAGGAAAGAAGCGGTGCTCGGCGCCAACGTAGTGCTCACCCAAAGCACCAAAATAATTGATGTTTCTGCGGCTCAACCTATCTCCTATATTGGCGAGGTTCCGGAAAGATCCGTTGTAATTCCTGGAAGTTATAAAAAAGAATTTGCCGCCGGAGAATACTTCGTGAATTGTGCGCTCATTATCGGAAAAAGAAAAGAGAGCACTGATTTGAAAACATCGCTCAACGATGCACTCAGAGATTTTGATGTAGTTGCCTGATGATGAAAAAAATTCTCGTAATACAAACTGCATTTATCGGCGATGTAATTCTTGCCACAAGCCTTGTGGAAAAACTTCACCGCTTTTTCCCGGATGCCAAAATCAGTATTCTGGTCAGAAAAGGGAATGATACACTACTGCAGGATCATCCATTTCTCGACGAGGTAATGGTTTGGGACAAAAAATACAATAAGTACGGTTCCTGGTGGAAAGTATTAAGAAGGATTAGGAAGCAACATTACGATCTGGTACTCAATCTGCAACGATTTCTCTCGTCAGGACTGCTGACCGTATTTTCCGGCGCTGCACAGACAAGAGGTTTCGATAAAAACCCGCTGTCTCTTTTTTTTTCGGAAAAATTTCCTCACCGGATTGACAAGGAAAAAATCACCCTGCACGAGGTGCAGCGCTGTCTTCTGCTTATCGAAAATATCACCGATAATTCCTTTCAATTTCCCCGGATTTACCCCACTTATAACGACGAACAGAAGATATCTGATTATTCAGTAAAAAAATTCATTACCATCAGCCCCGCATCAGTTTGGTTTACCAAGCAGTTGCCTGCCAATGCATGGATTGGGCTGATAAACGAATTGAAACAATACAGTATTTACCTGTTAGGTGCTTCCTCTGATAGACCTCTTTGTGAAATGATAAAAGGTGCTGCAGATCATCCCGATGTTTACGTGCTCGCGGGAAAACTTTCGTTGCTTCAGTCTGCTGCTCTGATGAAAAGAGCACAGATGAATTACTGCAACGACAGCGCCCCCATGCATCTGTGTAGTGCTATGGATGCCCCGGTGACAGCCGTCTTTTGTTCCACTGTTCCCGCTTTTGGTTTTGGCCCTCTCTCATCGCACTCTTACATCGTGGAAACCCGCGAAGTACTGTCTTGCAGACCTTGTGGACTACACGGTTATCATGCTTGCCCACAGGGGCATTTCAAGTGTTCCATTATTGAGAAACAGGATTTGCTGAAAGGGCTTCAGGAGATTAATTGAAAATTGAAAATTGAAAATTGAAAGTGTCAGGTCAAAAATCGTGATACTGAAAATTTATAGGAAAAAACAACCTGAGTAACCTTCTACTTTGCATCGTTTGTATGTTCGTCTTGCATCCTAATGAAACACTGTGAAAGTCTCTCTTACTCTATTGTTTTGAATACAGAGATCAACCTTGAAAAAATACGTACTTCATTGAGTCAGAGCAACAGAAAAATAAATCGCGAATACAGATGAGAAGATCCCTGCTTTCTTTGCAATAAAATATTTTTTTTACCCATGTTCCGAACCGAGATCAAAATACCTCTCGCACCTTTCTATATTGGACACAGTGATAAAATACTAATGTCCGGATCCTGCTTTTCTGAAGCGATTGGAAAAAAACTGCAAGAATCGGGATTCAATGTTTTGCTCCATCCTCACGGCATACTTTTTCATCCACTGCCAATCGCAAACAGCCTTTGCCAGATTATTGAAAAAAGGATAACAGAGAAAAGCAGGATCATATATAATCAGGGAAAATGGCACAGTCTCGATCATCACGGCTCTTTTTCATTTCCCGATGTTGATAATCTGCTCTCTGCAATCAGAGAGGATATGGAAAGAGCTCATGGATTTTTGTGCGAGGCTTCATTATTAATAATAACACTGGGTACATCTTGGGGATGGAAATACAAAGAAACAGGTGACATTGTAGCCAATTGCCATAAAATTCCTTCCATCGTTTTTGAAAAAATATTAGTAGGTCATAACGAGACTGTCAACGCTTGGGAAAAAGTGATTTTACTGCTCCGGTTATTCAACCCGCGATTGCGTGTTGTGTTTACAATCAGCCCTGTGCGCCACTGGCGGGAAGGGGCAGCGCAAAACCAATTGTCCAAATCGCACCTCATCATCGCTGCCCATACCTTGTGTGAAAAGTTTGACAATTGTTTCTATTTTCCTTCCTACGAAATCGTACTGGATGATCTGCGCGATTACCGTTTTTTTTCAGAGGATATGATTCATCCAAACTCTACAGCTACCAACTATGTATGGAAAAAATTCTGTGCATGGTCAATGAGGGAGGAAACCTGTTTAATCAATACAGAAATTGAAAAGTTATCGCGCATTTTCAACCATCGTGTAAGAAACCCCGGTGAAGAAAACGAAACCCTTCGTGAAGAAACAACCCGGAAAATAGAGCTTTTGATTCTGAAGGGTAAAGCAATAAGCACCGTCAGAGAGATTTGACTACTTGATACCATATATAAAGACGAAAAGCCATCCTGAGATGGCTTCAATAAATAGTTATGGAAATAATCAGTGAGGGCAGTTTCCCACACATTGTGCAGAGAGAATTTCTCCGGTTTTCACAAGATGAAAAACTGATTTTACTGAGGGGTTAACCAGATTTTCTGCTTTTGCCTCCCCAAGTACCGCGCCGTCTGACGAACGTTTTACTATATAATGAATAGAGGTCAGATTCCTGTTTTGATCAAACTCCGGCTGGTACTGAAAGTCCACACCCACTACGAGTAAATCTCTGCGGAGGTCGGCGAGTTGCATCCGGTCAGTTTGGCCGTTGATTGTAACTTTTACTTCCGCAGAAGTAATGATATTCTGAGAAAATAAATCTACACCAGCCAATAAACCGGCGGTTACAAAAAGAAGTCTGAGTGTTTTCATATTGGATGAATGAGTTCCGGCTACAAGACTACAAAAAAAGAAACTTAGTTGCCCGTTTCTTCCCAATTTTGTTTCGGGGGGCTGTGCTGCCCCATTGTACCGCTGTATTTTTGCAATAGAAATTGTAGTTATGACTCAGAAAATACAGAACCGAATTATTGAAGAGATTGTGAGAGATCTTTTCAGTGAAAATGATACCGTTGTTTTCAAAGCACTTAACAGGTGCAGGGAACATGGCAATGTTTCTCTGGTGGAACCACTGATCTTTCTTTTTGCAAGAACAGAAAGTGAGTTAGTAAAAAAGGAAGTCGCGGATATTCTCGGAACTCTGAAAATTTCCAATACCGAAGAAACGTTCAAAAAGGCACTGTCTAGTGAAATACTGCGACCTGTCAGAAAAAATATTCTTTCCTTTATGTGGAATTCCGGCGTTCAGCCACTCGAATTTATGGGGCTGATCTCAGCAATTGCTGTTGAAGGGTCTCTTGAAGAAACCATTGAATGCCTTACCCTGCTTGATACAATTGATGAAGGTATTCCCGAAGAACAACTCCTCGATAGCATTGCAACAGTGAGAGAGTACATCGGTGATACAGGTGAAAAGGATCAGAAATATGCACTGCTCGTTGAGTACCTCAGTGTGCTCGAGTCAATGCGGGAATACTAAACTTTATCTTGTCAGAACAATGGATCCTGTTTTCTCAAATGTCTCTTGTCGGAATCCCGTTGCCTTGATGACGTAAGTGTAAACACCGTCAGGAACAAAATACCCGCTCTCCCGCTGGCGATCGCCAATCCAGGGCACTGACGGATCTGTACTGTAAAAAACCTGTTCTCCCCAGCGATTAAAAATGCGAAGATCAAAAGTATTCACTTCCTTCGACACAACAGCCCACACATCGTTGATACCATCTCCGTTGGGGGTAAAAGAGTTGGGTATATAAAAGGAAGGTGGAATCGGTACGGTGTAAAACGAACTATCAATACAGCCAATTTCATTGATGGCAGTCAACTGTACTTCATAAGCATAAACACCATCAAATGTGTGCTCTACAATGATGTCCTGTGATGTGGTGCCATCGCCGAGATTCCAGTAATACTGACAATTGTGGCAGTAGGGTTCATCGCGGGCAATGAACTCGTAGCTGTTTTCACTTAAATTGGTGGTAAGGAAACCGGCA
>JADLBA010000112.1 GCA_020848015.1 Crocinitomicaceae bacterium
TAGACTTTGTGAATATCGATTCGATAGAACGCTCTCATGCTCGGTATCTTTCCAGTCCTGAGATAATGAAAAGTAGTGCCATGCACGTATGAGGATTTATTGAGGGCATGTAGATAATTGGGTTCGGGTTTCTGTTTTGTCATAGTAAGTGGTTTAGAATACGAGTATAAGTGCAAAGAATTGAAAGGAAATACACGGTAGTATATACTCTCTAGAAAAAGACAACAATACATTAGCTTTTCCTATATAAAGAGTGAGAAACTCGATAATTCTTTCACAAATTGAAAATTGCACATTCCGCATTTGCCAGCGGTGTGTCATGAATAAAAGTTGAGGTATTTGGATTAATTATTGGGGATTTCAGACAAATTGACCCCCTAGTTTCATTTTAAACTGACCCCCCTGTTTCAGTCGAAACTGACCCCCTTGTTTCGCTGCAAATTGACCCCCTGTTTTACGATTGTTTAAGGTGAGTGATTGGATCATCTGATTTGAATATTTAGTCGTGCTTTTGTATGACTAAATATAGGAAAAGATGGCCAATAAAATGATCACCATGAACAAACTCAGACAAATTCTCCGGCTCTATACCCAGCAAAAGGGTAAGAAATTTATCAGTGGGCAAACCGGTGTTGCCCGAAACACGATAAAAAAATACATCGCTGTATTTAAACAACTCCGAATGAGTTTTCAGGAACTCAATGCATTGCCTGATCAACAATTAAATGAATTGTTTGGTAAAAAGGAAGAGAGCATTGAAGTGCCTAAACGAAAAGAACAACTGCTTGCTTTTTTCCCTGGGATGGATAAGGCACTCAGTAAAACGGGCATGACCAGAGAAAAACTGTGGTCGCAATACTTGGCGGAGCATCCTGACGGCTATCGCTACACGCAGTTCTGTATCAGTTACAGACTGTGGCAGAAGAAGTTTACGCCGTCCATGCACATGGTGCATAAGGCAGGCGATAAGCTCTTTATTGACTTTGCAGGCACAAAGCCGAAACTAGTTGACAAGGAAACCGGTGAAAGAAGGGAAGTGGAATTCTTTGCCGCCATTTTGGGTTGCAGTCAGCTGGTGTATGCAGAAGCTTGTTACAGTCAGCAAAAGATAGATTTTATTACTGCCAGTGAGAATGCCTTGCACTACATGGGCGGCGTGCCACAGGCAATCGTATCGGACAATTTAAAATCTGCAGTAGACAAAAGCTGTCGCTACGAACCTACTCTCAATGAAACGTTTGAGGATTTTGGTGATCATTATCAAACAACGATTCTCCCTGCCCGGGCGTATCGTCCAAAAGACAAGTCATTGGTTGAAGGAGTTGTAAAGATTTTATACAACCGCATTTATTCCAATATGCACGGGGAGGAATTTACTTCTCTGGAGCAACTCAATGACACTATCCGTTTCTATTTAAAGGAAGTCAATGCGGAGAATATGAAAGGTCGCAACTACAGTCGTGAACAAAAATTTATGGAGATGGAAAAGGATATTCTTCAGCCATTGCCACAGCTCCGCTATGAATTTAAACGTCGTACGGTAGTGACGGTGATAAAAAATGGTCATGTCTGTCTCAATGAAGATAAACACTATTACAGCGTTCCCTTTAAGTTCATTGGCAAAAAAGTGAAGGTGATTTATTCCAGAAGTTCCGTAGAAATTTTTTATCTCCTGGACCGGATAGCCATTCATCAACGCATCCGAGCACCATATGGTTATACAACACTCAAAGACCATATGGCTTCCACTCATCGATTCGTGGCAGAATGGTCAGCTGAGACGTTTATAGCTATGGGGGAAGCCATACATCCGGATGTCAAATTATTTATAGAAAAAGTATTGGATAAAAAACAACATCCCGAACAGGCCTACAAGTCCTGTATGGGAATATTGGCTACAATTAAAAAAGTGGGAAAGACACGCTTAATAGATGCCTGTAGTCGTGCCCTTGATTACGGCCAATACAACTACAAAATCATTCAAACCATATTAGAAAAAGGACTTGATCAATACAAGGAAACAGAATCTGAACAAGATGAAATGCCAAACCATGAAAATATCCGAGGAGAGGATTACTATCAATAAGTTAAACTAAAAAAAACAAAAATCATGAATGAACCAACCATGCAAAAAATGAAGCAGCTAAAGTTCTATGGAATGCTGCGAGCCTTCCGCACCACCATTGAAGCCGGAAGTATGAACCGTTACACACCCGATGAGATGACCGCCTTCTTGATCGAAAGTGAATGGGATGATCGGTATAATCGAAAAATTGAACGTGGGGTTAAGAATGCTAAGTTCAGGTACAAAGCCGTACTGGAAGAATTAATCTACAACGACAAACGCAATATTGAAAAGAATGATGTTCAACGATTAGCCGAATGTACTTTTATTGAAAACAAACAGAACATCCTGATCACCGGAAGTACTGGCGTTGGGAAAAGTTATCTGGCCTCAGCCATTGGTCACCAGGCTTGCATCAATGGTTATAAGGTAGTTTACTCAAATACAGGAAAGCTGTTCGGTAAACTAAAAATGGCAAAAGCAGACGGATCCTACGTACGCGAACTTGCCAAAATCGAAAAGCAAGACTTGTTAATCCTCGACGATTTTGGAATGCAACCACTCGATGCACTATCCCGGGCAACATTGATGGAAATCATAGAGGATCGCCATGGGAAAAGTTCGCTCATCGTAACCTCTCAGCTTCCGGTTAAACAATGGTATGAAATAATCGGTGAAAAAACAGTAGCTGATGCTATTCTGGATAGAATTGTTCATGTAGCACAACGGATTGAACTGAAAGGGGACTCTTTAAGAAAAAGAAAAAACGATGTCGAAGCTATCACAGAATAAGCTAAATTTACTACTCTAAAAACTAAAAAAATCGCTCACCTAATTATCATAAAACAGTGCTTAACTCAAGGGGGTCAATTTGTAGTGAAATGAAGGGGTCAGTTTGTCTGAAATCTCCATTTTAGAGATCGTAGAAGACAGAAATGGCAGAAAATCAATTATCATTGCATCACAATTACCAGCCTCGATATGGTATGAAATAATTGGTGAGCCGACCTTGGCTGATGCAATATTAGATCGAGTCGTCTCAAATGCACATCGAATCGAACTCAAAGGCGAATCGTTAAGAAAAAAAATAAATAAGTTAAACCAATAGTTCATTGAAATAACCCTCTCCAATCGTTGCAAAAAATAGTAGAGGGGTCAATATGCCGGAATTTAGGTCGACCCGCTTCGCGGCAGAGGGGTCAGGATGCCCGGAATGGGGGTCAAGATCGCTGGAATAAACACGAAAGTGTAAAAAAACGATTTGATCAAGAAGGAATTGAAATACCATTTCCTTACCGGAATGTCGTGTTAAAAAATGAAGAGAAATGAATAGTACCACATGTTTATAAATAATTAAACAGCCTCTGCGAAGTAGTTTTCACAAAGGCTGTTCAATTATTAATTTCGAACTATTTACACAAGGGTGCTTAATAGCTAAGAATCATATGTTACTTGCGTTTTCTTGATCGTTTAGCCTCAAGTTTACGTGCTATTTTCTCTTGTTTCTTTGCTTTCAAATCTACCTTTGGTGCTTTCAAATTTTTCATTCTAGACATGATATCTTATTTTTAGAATTAATGAAATAAATGATTGTCAGGTCTGTAAAATTTCTCTTTCAGAACCTGGCAACAA
>JADLBA010000113.1 GCA_020848015.1 Crocinitomicaceae bacterium
CCGACAATGATTTTTGACAAGTGGTTGATCCCTATGATAAAATTGTCTTTTTTCCTCTGTGGATTGGTGGAATGATACGTCAGGAAGATCAGTTGTTTAAGACTTTCGATAAGCAGAAAAGCAATCAATGTGCGGTAGAGCGTATGCTCAAACGGCTCCGGCATATCTATCAGCGAAGCCAGCCAAACATATTGCCGATGTAGTGCAATGATGGCTAATAACGAGACCACATACAACACAAAACGAATAATATTTCGACGGTTGATGGTCATTTCTGTCTTACTGTGAACCACTATACAAATTCGTTACAAAGAAAACAAGGTTGTTTAATCATAGTATCCCAAAATCTGCAATACTTCCTTTGGTTTTTGTTCATGTGCAAATTCCTTGTACCGGAGTTTACCTTTGGCATCGTGATCAATTAAAATATGTCGTGGCGATGGCATCAGGCAATGGTGGATGCCACCAAACCCTCCGAGCGTTTCCTGATAAGCTCCTGTATTAAAGAATCCGATGTACTGGTCCTGGTCAGGATAGTATTTAGGAAGATAGATAGCATTGGTATGTTGCTCGGAATTGTAATAGTCATCGCTATCACAGGTGAGCCCCCCAAGAAAGACCCTTTCGTAATTCTCATTCCAGTTGTTCAGCGGCAACATGATGAATCGCCTGTTGATCGCCCAGGTATCGGGAAGGGTGGTCATAAATGAAGAATCAATCATATTCCATTTTTCGCGATCGTTCTGTTCTTTCTGATGAATGATCTTATAAAGTGCTCCCCCGCTTTCTCCTACGGTAAAAGAACCAAATTCGGTGTAGATATGCGGTTCCGGAACACCCGCCTGCTCGCAGGCTGCCTTTACCTGAGTAAGTATTTCGGTAACCATATACTGGTAATCGTAGTGAAAAACCATTGAATTCTTTATAGGAAAACCACCGCCGATATTCAAGCTATCCAGCGTTGGGCAAATTTCACGCAACTCACAGTAAACTTTCAGGCATTTCACCAACTCATTCCAGTAATAAGCAGTATCCTTGATTCCCGAATTGATAAAGAAATGCAACATCTTCAACCGGAGGTTTGGATCATCATGGATGACCTTTTTGTAGAACCGGGTAATGTACTTATAACCGATGCCAAGCCGTGAAGTGTAAAACTCAAACTTAGGTTCCTCCTCACTCGCGATACGGATTCCAATATCCATCGGCTCTTCCACCCGCTCTTTAAAAACATTCAATTCATAACTATTATCAATAATGGGAATAATGTTTTCAAACCCATCGGCCCGTAGTTCCAATATACGCTGCACATAATCTTCCTGCTTGAACCCATTGCAGATAATGCGTTGCTGTTTATTGATTTTTTTAAGCTGTGAGAGTCTCCTGATAAGGTGAATATCGTAAGCTGACGAGGTTTCTATATGAATATCGTTTTTCAATGCTGCTTCCAGTACATGCCGGAAGTGAGAACTTTTGGTGCAATAGCAATAGTGATATTCTCCCTCATAGCCAATTTCTTTTCTTGCATTTGCAAACCATGACTTTGCACGTTGAATGTTCTGCGATATTTTGGGCAGATAGGTAAACTTTAGTGGAGTACCGTATTTTCTGACGAGATCCATCAGGGGAACGTCATGAAACATCAGTTCATCATCCTCCAGCCGGAATTCTTCCTGTGGCCAGTCAAAGGTCTGATTGATAAGATCAATATATTTCGTGTTCATTATTGCTTCTATAGAATAGATACGCTGAAAATCTATCCGAAAACCAAGGCGTTCGGAAAATTCATTGATCAGACCCTGATGAAATAGGCACAGGGTCTCTCGATACGGTTTTCAGAGGAGGAAATAAAAGGGAATAACACTGCCATTGTATCAATGCGGAGGACGATAGAAAAAAAAACAGAAATTTGTTTTTGGAGAATTTTCATCGTTGTCGGCAACTATTCAATGGTACATAGAAAGTCCTGCAATAATACTTCCCGATCTGCAATTTCAGGAAAAAGTTGACGTGGAAAATTTTGAACGCCCTGTTTCTCATCTCAGTGAAAAAATACGGTGGTTGGGGGACAGAAGGAAGTTATCAAAAATTTCCTATTATGGATTTATCCCCCGCAGATAGCAACTGAAAAATTTTCGATATTCGGATCAGTAAAATGATGATCGAGCCACTGATTTTTACATATTTGCCGCCCAAATCGGGCTGAGTATTTTCCGATGGATTAACGGAGCCATATACGATTTATATAGAAAACTGATGGGAAAATACAATTCAATACGACAATTCATGCAGGAAAATTACCTGCACTTCAATTCCGCTGCTATGGTGGATGCCGCTAAAGGTTATGAAGAACACCTCGCTTCCAACGGAAAAATGATGATTACGCTGGCCGGTGCAATGTCAACTGCTGAGCTGGGAATCTCCTTGGCAGAAATGATCCGCCAGGGAAAAGTGGACATCATTTCCTGCACCGGTGCAAACCTCGAAGAAGACTTGATGAACCTCGTGGCACATACCCATTATAAACGGGTACCCAATTACCGTGATCTCACTCCACAGGATGAATGGGAATTACTCGAAAAAGGAATGAACCGGGTAACCGATACCTGCATCCCGGAAGAAGAGGCATTCCGCCGCCTTCAAAAACATATTCATGCCCTTTGGAAAGATGCTGATACGAAAGGTGAAAGATATTTCCCCCATGAGTTCATGTATAAAATGTTGCTCAGTGGAGTACTCGAACAATATTACCAAATCAACCCTGAAAATTCATGGATGCTGGCAGCCGCTGAACGAAATCTGCCTATCATTGTGCCCGGCTGGGAAGACAGCACAATGGGAAATATTTTTGCCAGCTATTGCATCAAAGGAGATTTACAGCCCACTACCATGAAAAGCGGAATTGAATATATGGGTTGGTTAGCAAAATGGTATATAAGTAATTCGCAGGCACCAGGTGTTGGATTTTTCCAGATCGGCGGTGGCATTGCCGGTGATTTTCCCATTTGCGTGGTACCCATGCTCTACCAGGATTTGGAAATGCACAATATTCCTTTCTGGGGTTATTTCTGCCAGATATCCGATAGCACTACCAGTTACGGGAGCTATAGCGGAGCTGTTCCGAACGAAAAAATAACCTGGGGCAAGCTCGATATCGCCACCCCAAAATTTATTATCGAAAGTGATGCAACTATCGTTGCTCCCCTCATATTTGCATGGCTGTTAAACCATTAAAATTTCTTCGTTCCAGATGAGCCTAAAACGTGTAATAAAGGATTACAAAACCCTGTCTCAGGAGCACATTGATCTGATCAACGAACATTTCCCGAACGGATTCGAAAATGAAAACCTCGTTTCATTCGTTACGCCCAAGGGGCAGTTTATCAAAGCCTTGGAAATTCGTACCGGAGACACTATTTACCTTTTTAAAATTGATAAAAACATGAAGGTTGATGATGATGATGCACCAGATAATGAAGGTCTCCCGATAGGTGAATTTGATAACTTCAAGGGAGATGACGATGACGACGATTCATCCGACGACGACAGCGATGATGATGATGGCCAGGACAATGAGGACGACAACAATGATGACGATGAAGATTAAAATCTTTGTCTTTTCCCCCTGAAAATTTTAGTACGGGAAAACAATATATAACTACCTTCAACCACCGGAATTCCGGTGGTTTTTTTACAGCATAACCCTTATTTGACCGATGAGAAACGATCTCTTGCTATCTCTAAAATCATGGTTCAGAGCTTGGGTAGTTATCCTGAACAAAGGGCTTCTTCATTATTTTATTTACCCCATTCTGCTGAATATATTACTTGCAATGGGAGTTTTTACTCTGCTGAAAGAAGCGATACAAGCCCTCATGCAGTTACTGGATCCCTATTTTCCACGTGTGCCAATTGAAAATTCCGGCAGTTGGCAACTGATTAAAACAATATTTTCCCACCTCGCCTACTATTTTGCTACTGTTATTCTTTGGCTAACTGGTTTTTTTACTTTTCTTAAAACATCTAAATATTTAATACTCGCATGTATGTCTCCTGTTATGTCTATGCTCAGTGAGCGAACAGAAGAGATTGTAACGGGAAAAAAAGCCCCTTTCAGTATTGTGCAACTGTTGTCGGACGTGTTGAGGGGTATCGTTCTCAGCTTCAGAAACCTTTTGCTTGAGCTCTTTACTGTGTGGATCGTGATGGGTTTTTGTCTTGCAACCGGTCTTGTTTTTCCCGCAGCAGTTCCATTATTATCTATCGTATCATCCGCTATTGTCTTTATTGTGGGAGCCTACTTTTATGGCTTTGCCACCATGGACTACGTCAATGAAAGAAGGAAACTCAGCGTAAAGCAAAGCATACAGCGAATGAGGAAATGGCGCTGGATCGCCATTGGGAACGGAGCGATTTTTTCAATACTATTTCTCATTCCTTTCATTGGGATCAGTATTGGAACGACCACCAGTACTGTTGCGGCCACTCTTTCCACACTGGAAAAGGAGGAGCAGGAAAATAGGTAAATACTGATTGGAATATTTCCGATGATTCCTATAGTGTTCAAAAAGAGTTTGCAAATTACTAACGAACGATAAATTGTTCCATAGAAAATCCGGAAGGCTGCACTACCCTTAGGAAATAATGTCCTGATGATAACCCCTTCAAGTCAAGCCAAGGAAAAAAGTCAGTTGTATGCAGCAGAACCCTCCCTGTGTTATCATAGATCACTACTTCTACAATTTCTTCGGTGCTGTTATTTTGAATGATGATTCTGTCATAAGCCGGATTGGGATAGAGAACGATAAGTTCCTTTTTCTGAGTCCCCTCTTCGTTCCCGTATTGAGGGGAACTTCCCAGCAATTTGCTGCTGGGCGTAACAAAAGGATCAAGATAGGGACGGAAAGAGTTCCATGACAGCGACAACAGTGCAAAGTGGTCATGCGAAGATTCCCCGCAGGCGGGGGCTCCACCGGTATAAATTCCAACTATTTGGCCTTTTGAGTTAAAAAGCGGCCCTCCCACTGCTCCCTGAAATATTCCGCCTGATTCCCAAGGGCTGCAATCTACCGTTGGCACCTCCTTCCAAGTACTACTCAACAACGATCCTGCATAAACAGACAATTGCTGTGGTCGGGTAAGGCCGTGGGTAATACTGAAAAATCCACTCCCCGCATGATCTGAAATATCCCAGCCGGAAAGATATGTCTTCCACTGTTTCCTCGGTCTGCCGGCTAACTGAAGCAAGGTAATTCCAGAAACGGGATCGGTCTTTATCAATGAGGCACCACTCAATGCTTTATCCCAGCACACAGAAACGGAGCTACAGTTTCCGATCACCAGATCAACAACAAAAACAAAGGCTGCCGGATCACCCAAAAGAGCAGAGGATGATGTGAATGCATATATGGTTCCGTCAAATTTTGAATTGTTAACCATAACAGCAGTTGCCATCCTCTGACCGTTGTCGGTCAGCATCATCAGAACAGATGATGATGCATTGCTAATATCCTTGCTGGAATTTTCATCGTCTAATAAATTCATACAGGGGGAATCTTCTGCAGAAGGGTATAACGATAGATCACGGTAAGCTCTCGCGACGGAAGAAATAAAAAATTTACCGTTGCCTC